>NZ_JBHYIQ010000131.1:0-24422 GCF_042739895.1 Amycolatopsis sp. NPDC059021 | reverse complement strand
CAAGGCCACCTTATGGGCGTCCGACGCCCGCGAGGTGGCCTTGACGGCAGGTCGGCGTGGCGTGGCGGCGGTGGGTGCTGAAGGGGACTTTCGGTGCGCTGGGTGAGCTGAAGGGGACTTTCAGTGCATGGGATGCGAGGAAAGTCCCCTTCAGCTCGCGTCCCCGGCGTATCCCGGCGGCGCCGAAGTGTCGGTGCCCCCGCCTAGGCTGTTTGGTAGGGGCGCTCAGGGCGTCCTGAATCTTCCGTTCATTCCTTCGCAGTGCCGTGAAGGACCCCTTCACGGCACTGAGCGCCGGTAAGGAGGCCTTCACGGACGGGCCCGGGAGCAGCCGCGTCAGAGCGGGACGGGGCGGCCGGAGGCGAGGACCAGGCGGACGGAGCGCAGGGCGTCGAGGGAGGCGAGCGGGTCGCCGTCCACCACGAGGACGTCCGCGGCGAGGCCCGGTGCGAGACGGCCGGTGACGTCGGCGAGGCCGAGCGCGGCGGCGCTGTCCTCGGTGGCGATCTCGAGGACCCGCCGCCGCGGGAAGCCGAGCCATTCGTACAACGCCAGCGCGCCCACCGGATCGTCGAACACCGAGCCCGGCAGGCCCGCGTCGGTGCCCGCGATCAGCGGCACGCCCTGTTCCTCCAGCCAGGAAAGCCGCCCGTAGACGCCCTTCGCGAGGTCCTCGCCGAGACGGTCGGCGATCGTCCGCCAGTTCCGGCTGCTCGTCGAGCACGCCGCGATGCCCTGCGCCGCCATCCGCGCGGCGACGTCGGCGCGCCGGTCGAACGAACGCTGCCCGGTCATCCACGAGCAATGCTCCACTGTGGACACTCCAGCCGCGACGGCGTCGGTGATCGCGTCGGCACCGTGGGCGTGCGCGGCCACCGGGAGGCCGTGCCGCGCGGCGTGTTCGACGATCACGCGCAGCCCTCGCGCGTCGAACTGCGACTCCCACATGGCCGCGCCGCCCTCGGTGATCTGGCCGCCGCTGGCCATCACCTTGACGACGTCGGCGCCCGCGGCCGCGTTCGCGTCGATCCGCGCGCGGATGTCGTCGTCGGTGGCGACCTCGCCGCCGAAGAAGTGACAGTGCCCGCCGGGTGGCGTCAGCGGAGGCCCGGACACCAGCAGCCGGGGCGCGACGGTGTCCGAGGCGGCCAGCGAACTCCGGACCCGCGCGCCGAGGTGGTCGCGATCGCCGAGGTCCCGCACGGTCGTGACGCCGGTGCGCACCAACTGCCGCAATCGTTCGTACGCGCCCGCGTGCAACGCCGCGTCGTCCGACGCCTGGAACGTCGTGAGCATCTCCCGGCTCGCGTCGAACGCGAGGTGCACGTGGCAGTTGAACAGGCCGGGCAGCGCGGTCCCGCCGGGGAAGTCGTGCCGCGCGGCATCGGGCGCGGCCTGCGCCAGGACGTCGGCACGCGGTCCGACCGCGACGATTTCCTTGCCCCGCACCAGGATCGCGCCGTCGGCGATCGGTGTCGACGGCCGCGGCAGCACCCGCGAAGCGGTGATCACGATATCCACGTCAATTTCCCTTTCCGGCCACGGCCGCCGAGAGCGCGAGCAACGGCCGGACGTCGGATTCGATGTCCCCGGCACCACCCGGGAGCACGAGCTTCGCGCGGCCGTCGGTCTCCTCACCCGCCTCGCGGCGGGACAGCGCGGACCGCAGCGCGGCCGCGGCGGCGTCCGGGTCGGAGGCGGCGAGCCCGGCGAGGTCGGTTTCGAGATACGGGCTGAGCTGCACGAGGCCGTCCCGGATCTCGACCACCCGGCGGTAGTAGCGGCGGTGCGCCGCGCGCGGCCGGAACCGCTCCCGGGGACCCGGCCGCAGCACGATGCTCGGGTACGCCTCGGCCAGGACCGTCCACAGTGGAGCGAGCCGTCGGTGGTCACGCAGATGCTGACGGCGACGGCGCAGCGCGGCCACCCTGGCCCGCGCGCCGGGATAGGTCACCCCGGCGAGGAAGAGCACCGTGCCGAGAATCACCAGTGGCGCGCCGATGAGCAACAGCACCGGCACCCGCGGTCCGAAGGCCCAGGCGACGGCGACGTAGAGGGCACGCAGCACGCTCCCGGCCGCGGCGCACGCCAGCCCGGCGGCGGACAGCCGCAGCCCGATCCGCAGGTTCCGGTCCGCGATCCGCAGATACCGCAGGATCCAGAACACGCAGGAGAAGAGACCGTAGATCAGGTACAGCCCGGCGCCGAGGTAGAACAGCGCGATCCCGGGCTCGTGCACCGTGCCGGGGCCGAGCGCGGCGCCGCGCAGCGGGCCGGGAGTGATCCCCATGGCGGCGAACATCACGACGATCGCGGCGGTGAGCGGGAGCAGCTCGGCGGCGACGCGGCGGACCTGGCCGCGCGGGCGAGAGCTCAGCGCCGAGCCGAGGAAGAAGATCACCAGGGAGTAGAGGCCGAGCGAAAGCAGGATGTTGTTCGCCAGCCGCGCCGCGCCCCGGCCGGTCAGCGCGTCGAACCAGGTCACGATCACCGGTTGCTGGAAAAGGAACGCCCCGGCGACCGCGGCGATGGTGACGGTGACCGCCCAGTTGGGCAGCCGTGGCGCCCGTTGGAGCTGGTACACGCGCCAGGCCAGCGCGGTACCGAACAGCACCAGGGTCACGATGGTGACCGGGCTGAAGAGCGTGCTCACAACCACCCTTGGTGATCGCCGAGCGCGCCCTGGATCCGGCGGAGATCCCGGTCATCGGCACGCCGGGGGATCGTGTAGTTCACGACCGTCGCCCATTCGAGGATGATCGTCGCGACGGTCTCGGCTTCCCATTCGTGGGCCTCATCGTAAGACGTGCGACGCAGGGCACGCCGGACGGCGGCGCTGTCCACCTCGCCGAACCCGGGGGCGGGGCCGCGGAGGAAGTCGGCGGGCTCGGCGTCACCGTGCGGATGGTGATCGGCGAGCAGGTGGCCGAGCTCGTGCAGGATGATGTGGTCCTGGTGGGATTTCGTGGTTTCCTGCTGGTAGAAGATGTAGTCCGCGTTCGCGGTGGCGATCCAGCAGCCGAACGGGCCGGGCACCTCCAGCGGGTAGGCCAGCAGCCGGATCGGCTTGCCGCGCTGTTCGCCGAGCCGCGCGCAGAGCACTTCGACGTCGAGCGGCGGCTCGATGTCGAGCTGGTTGAGCAGGCGGCGGCACCGCTTGCGCAGTTCCCGCTCCTTCATCGGTTTTCCCGCTGGTCGTCCGGCTCGTCCGGTCCGTCCGTGCTGTCGCGTTCGGCGCGCTCGTAGCGTTCGACCAGGTCGAGCAGATCCATCACCTGCCGCCGTCCCTGCGGGGACAGCTCTTGAGCGCGCATCGCCATCAGCTTGGCCTCCCCCGCCGGGCTGGCTGTGTCGGATGTCTCGCCTTCGTCGAAGAAGTACGTCACCGGAACGCCGAACAGCTTCGCCAGCGCTTCGACGTAGTGGATCTTCGGGTTGATCCGCTTGCCGGTGGCCAGCTGCTGGATGTAGGCGGGGGACATGGCGGGACCGCCGGCGCGGTCGATGGCCGCCGACAGCTCGCGATAGCTGTGCGGCGCGCGGCCGTCGACCCGGGCGGAGTCGATCAGGGCGGTCAGCTTTTCGGCGAACGTGCGCTGCCGTGACATCCTCCGGCTCCCCTTCCGTTCCGGTGAAAAACTCCGGCTCCGGGACAACTGTACGCATCTGTTGACGGCTTGCGTATGCAGTGGTTTACACTCGCTGCGGGATCGGCGATCCCGCCCGCCTTCCGCTCCGGTTTCCGCGTCCTGGGGGTACACGGACACCGTGGCGGAAGGTTGTGGCATGCCCGGGGTCGTCAAGATCCCCTCTTCGTAGTAAGCTGGTCTGGCTGAGGTTGATCGCCCGTCCGGCGAACCCTCGGCCCAGGCCTTCCGCCGGAGGTCGACCCCCAGGGCTTCCGGTAAAGGCCGACGAAGGCGGGGTGTGTTCGCACACCCCGCCTTCACTTATGTGTGACTTATTCCATGAGGGTGGCGGCCACGGTGCTGCCCAGTTCGGTGCAGGCGTCCAGATCGGTCTTGGCGGGGTCGCCGGTGACCAGGACGGGGTCCGCCACGCGGGACCAGCCGAGGCCGGTGGTGATGGCGTCGAGCTGACGGGTGGTGCCGCTCGTGTCGTTGTTCCCGTGCACGTAGTAGCCGAAGGGACGACCCTTCGTGGCATCCAGGCACGGGTAGTACACGGTGTCGAAGAAGTGCTTCAGCGCACCGCTCATGCTGCCGAGATTCGCCGGGGTGCCCAGCAGATAACCGTCGGCGGCCAGCACGTCGGGGACCGTCGCGCCCAGCGCCGGCCGGCGGACGACGTCCACGCCCTCGATGTCCGGATGCGTGGCGCCGGCGAGGGCGGCCTCGAACATCGCCTGTGTCGACGGCGAAGGCGTGTGGTGGACGATCAGCAGCGTCGGCATGGTCAGGACAGTAGTTGCTCGACGTCCGCGCGCAGGGCGACGAGCCGGGCGGACGTGCTTTCGCGCGCGGCCGCCAGATCCTCGGACGGCGGCTGCGCCGCCTGCAGGTACGCCTTGAGTTTGGGCTCGGTACCGGACGGGCGGACCACCACGCGCAGCCCTTCGCCGGTCAGCCGGAGCACGTCCGCGTCCGGGAGCAGGTCCTCGAGGGTGACCGCCGTGCCCGCGAGCGACGTGGGCGGGGCGGCGCGGAGCCTGGCCATGATTTCGCCGCGCACGGCGAGATCGGTGACCCGCAAGGAAACCTGGTCCGTCAGGTGGACGCCGTGGCGGCGGAAAAGCTCGTCCAGTACCTCGGGGATCGTGCGCCCCTCGGCCTTGAGCGTGGCGGCGAGGCCCGCCGCGAGGACGGCCGCGGCGATGCCGTCCTTGTCCCGGACGAAGGACGGGTTGACGCACAGCCCCAGCGCTTCCTCGTAGGCGAAGACCAGGCCTTCGCCCGCGCGCACCAGCCACTTGAAGCCGGTCAGGGTTTCGGCGTAGCGCGCGCCCTGTGCCTTCGCGATCTCGCCGAGCATCGACGACGACACGATCGTGGTGGCCACCAGCGGATCCGGGGTCACCGTGCGGTCCAAAGTGGACAGTATGTGCGCGCCGAGCAGGACACCGGTCTCGTCGCCGCGCAGCATGCGCCACGTCCCGCCGGGTTCGCGGACACCGAGGGCGCAGCGGTCGGCGTCGGGGTCGAGCGCGACGGCGAGGTCGGCGTCCACTGTGGACGCGAGGTCGAGCAGGAGGTCCGTCGCGCCCGGTTCCTCGGGGTTCGGGAAGGCGACGGTCGGGAACCCCGGGTCCGGTGTGGACTGTTCGGCGACCAGGTGCACGTCGGTGAACCCGGCCCGCTCGAACGCGGTTCGCAGCGTCTCGGCGCCGACGCCGTGCAGTGCGGTCGCGGCGATCCGGACGTCGCGGGCGGTGCCGCGGGGCAGTGCGGCCACCTCGGTGAGATAGCCTGCGCGCGGGTCGATGACTTCGGCGCCGGGGGACCGGGGCACGCTCACCGCGGCGGGAGCGGCGGAGATCGCCCGTTCGATTTCCCCGTCGGACGGCGGGACGATTTGCCCGCCGGTGCCGTCGTAGAGCTTGTAACCGTTGTCCGCCGGCGGATTGTGCGACGCGGTGATCTGGATCCCGGCCACCGCGCCGAGCTGCTTCACCGCGTATGCCACCAACGGCGTCGGGAGCGGCTCCGGCAGTGTCTTCACCGCGAAACCGGCGGCGGTGAGCACCTCGGCCGCGGCTGCCGCGAAAGCCTCCGAACCGTGCCGCGCGTCCCGGCCCACGACGACGGCCCCGCCCGCGTGTCCGTGCGCGGTGAGCCAGGCGGCCACGCCCGCGGTGGTGCGGACGACCACCGCGACGTTCATCCCGTTCGGCCCGGCCCGCACCGGCCCGCGCAACCCCGCGGTGCCGAACTCGAGCGGACCGGCCATCCGGTCGGCCAGTTCCTCGGCGCGTCCCGGCTCGCCGCCCAGCGCGCGGGCGACGACGTCCTGCAGTTCGGCACGGGTGGCGGGGTCGGGATCGTCGGCGATCCAGCGGAAAGCCGCGTCCCGCAGCGTCGAAGAAACAGTCATGGGCACGCGGCCCAGCTTACGGCTACGGTTGAAGCATGCGCCTGATATTCACGGCCCTGGGGGGCTACGGACATTCCTTCCCGCTCATCCCGCTCGCCGTCGCCGCGCGCGACGCCGGGCACGACGTCAGCTTCGCCACGGCACAGGATTTCCTGCCGAACATCGAAAAGGCGGGCATAACGAGTGTCGCGGCCGGGATCACGATGAGCGAGGCCTTCACCGAGGCGGCGAAAGAGGTCGGCGGGGACCCGACACAGCTGCCGCAGGAGGAGTTGTTCAAGGTCATCGGGCGGGTGTTCGGCGAGTTCCTGCCGCGGGCCTTCGCCACCGGCCTCGGGCCCGTCTTCGCCGAGCACCGGCCGGACCTGGTGATCTACGAGACGGTGAACGCCGGCGGGGCCTACGCGGCCAAGCAAGCCGGGATTCCTTGTGTGGGGCACACTTTCGGCCGCATGGCGGAGTTCGACCTCGGCGAGGAAATCCGTGCGCGGGCCCGCGCCACCGCCGCCGAGTTCGGCGTCGAGGACGACTTGCAGGGCTCGTTCGGCGACCACGTCGTCGACATCTGCCCGAAGTCGGTGCAGTCACAGGAGTTCCTCGCCGTGGCGAAGCGGATTCCGCTGCGGCCGGTCGGCTGGACCGTGCCGGGTGACCTGCCCGCCGGGATCGAGGGCCGCGACCGGAGCCGCCCGCTCGCGTACCTGACGCTGGGCACCGCGTTCGGGAACACCGACGTGCTGGTCAAGGCGATCACCGGCCTGGCGGCGCTCGACCTCGACGTGCTGGTCGCCACCGGCCCGTCCGTCGACCTCGCGTCGCTGGGCGAGGTGCCGTCGAACGTGCGGCTCGAGGCGTGGGTGCCGCAGAGCGAGCTGCTGCCGCATGTGGACGTCGTCGTGCATCACGGCGGGAGCGGGACGACGATGGGCGCGTTCGGCGCCGGGCTGCCGCAGCTGTTCCTGCCGCAGGGCGCCGACCAGTTCGCCAACGCCGAGGCGGCGCTCGCCGCCGGGGTCGCCGATCAGCTCGTCGGTGACGCTCTCACGGCCGAGGCGGTCACGGAGAAGACCCGTGCGCTGATGACCGACACCGCGGTGCGCGACGCCGCCCGTGCCCTCGCCGAGGAGATCGCCGCCATGCCGTCTCCCGCCGAGGTCGCCGCCACCCTGCCCGACTACGCCTGACGTCGTGTCGTCCGCCCGCGTACGCGTGTCGTCCGTCTAGGTACGCGTGTCGTCCATCCCGCGAACGGTTCACGGATGGACGACACGCGTACGGGAATGGACGACACGCGTACCGGGATGTACGACTCAGGCGCGGGAGACGAGTTCGCGCAGCAGCTCGCCCATCCGGGTGGCGGCGGCGCGGCCCGCTTCGAGCACCTCTTCGTGGTTGAGCGGTTCGCCGGTCATCCCGGCCGCCAGGTTCGTCACCAGGGACAGCCCGAACACCTCCAGCCCGGCCGCCCGCGCGGCGATCGCCTCCAGCACCGTCGACATCCCGACCAGGTCGGCGCCGAGCGTGCGCAGCATCCGGATCTCCGCCGGTGTCTCGAAGTGCGGCCCGGTCAGTCCCGCGTAGACACCCTCCTCCAGCGACGGGTCGATCTCCTGCGCGACCCCGCGCAGCCGCGCGGAGTACAGGTCGGTCAGGTCGACGAAGTTCGCCCCGACGATCGGCGAACGCGCGGTCAGGTTGAGGTGATCGGAGATCAGCACCGGCTGGCCGACCCGCATCCCCTCCCGCAGCCCGCCCGCCGCGTTCGTCAGCAGCACCGTCTTCGCCCCGGCGGCCGCGGCGGTGCGCACGTTGTGCACCACCGGGTCGATGCCCTTGCCCTCGTAGAAATGCGTACGTCCCAGCAGGATCAGCGCCCGCTTGTCGCCGACGCGCACCGACCGGACCGTCCCGCCGTGCCCGACCGCGCTCGGCTGGACGAATCCCGCCAGCTCGCCCAGCGGGATCTCCGCCTCCGGCGTGCCGATGACGTCCGCCGCCGGGCGCCAGCCCGACCCCAGCACCACGGCGATGTCGTGTTTCCCGACGCCCGTGCGCTCCGCGATGGCGGACGCGGCGACCTCGTGTTCAGTCATGAACGCGAGCGTATCCGGACGCTGCGGGCCACCAGGAACGCGACCAGCCCGAACGGGGACAGGAAGATCGTCAGCGCCAGGATCGGGCTCGTGACGAGCGGATGGATCCGCTGCTCCCGCGATTCGAGATACATCCACCGGCCGATGAACAGATCGAACGCGATCAGGTGCGCCCAGATCAGCGCCGCCCCCTGTGGCGTACCGAGAAACCCTTGCAGCACACCGAGATCCGGCCTGCTGACCGCCCGCCACAGCGCGCCGAAGTGCGGGATCGCGAGCGCGAAGTAGCACACCAGCGGCAGCAGCGGGACCCACGGCGAGGCCATGATCCGGCGTGTCCACGACCACCCCGGCAGGAAGATCATCAGTGCCCAGAACGGCGCCGCGATCGGGAAGGTCCAGCCGAACAGCGTCGAGACCGTCATCGCGTCAGACCGCCGTACCGAGCTGGGCGCGCTTCGCCGGCCGGCCGATCGAGGCCAGCGCCCCCAGCGCGACGGCGAGGACCAGCGCTCCGAACGCCAGCAACGTCAGCCCGTCCGGGCGCACGATCGACTGGCCTCGCTCGGCCTGCCACGTCACCAGCGCGACGAGCCCGGCGTACCCGGCCGAGCCGACCAGCACGAGCTTCGCCCGGACCACGCCGTCGGCCAGTACCGGGAACCGCTTCGCCAGCGCGAGCAGGCCGAGTGCGAGCAGCGGCAGCAACTGCAGCGCGTGCATGCCGACGAAATGCGGGATCCGCAGGTCGCCGCCGACCGTGCTCCAGCCGAGGACCGGCAGGCCCGGCCCGCCGTCCGCGAGGCCGACGGTGTGCCCGCCGCGCATGTCCGGTCTGATCCCGGCGTGTGCCAGGGCGAGCTGCTCCGCCGTCGGGCTGGTCATGAGCTGGCCGAGACCGAGACCGACGAGCGAGATGACCCCGCCGAATCGCACCGCCCAGAACGTCCCCCGGTCCCGCTGGCGGCTGAACATCAGCAGCACGGTCAGGATCAGCGTCGCCACGAACAACGCCGCGACCATGATCGCCATGGCGTCGAACACCCGGGCGTCGAACGGGGTCGCCCGGTTGAAGTGGCTCGCCGTCCCCCGGATCGCCTGCATGGTGAGCAGGACGTACTCGGCGGCGAACAACGCGACGAGCACCGTGGTGACCCACCACGCGGTCCGGCGGAACCGGGGCAGCAGCGAGACGAGCCAGCTCCAGGTGAAGAAGTAGAGCGCCCCCGAGATCGCGAACTTGAGCGGCTTGGTCCAGATCGGCGCGCCGGCCAGCGTCCGCTGGTCGACGAGCAGGCCGAGGACGCACAGCACGGCCGCGCCCGCCATCGCGAAGGCGAACCCGGTCGCGGGCCGGTGCCACTGCCACGGCCTGGTCCGGATGTCGGCCAAGATGGTCATGAGATCCTCCCAGAATGGATAGTCAAGCTCTCCGTTATGGGAAGTTAAACTATCCATCCTGAGGAAGTCTTCAGGGATGTCCCTGAGATCCCTCGCCGAGATCGGAGTGACACGGATGCGGATGGCGGAACTGAGCGCCGAGTCCGGGGTGCCGGTGGCCACCGTCAAGTACTACCTGCGCGAAGGACTGCTGCCGCCCGGCGAGCGCACCAGCCCCAACCAGGCCCGGTACGACGCGACGCACGTCCAGCGGCTCAAGCTCGTCCGCGCACTGCGCGAGGTCGGCGGGCTGTCCCTGGCCGCCGTGGGCGAGGTGCTCAAAGCCGTCGACGGCAGCAAGACGACGCACAACGCGCTCGGGATCGCGCTCGACGCGCTCAGCCCGGAACCGGCCGAGGTCAGCGAAGAGGATCACGCCTGGGCGCGGGGTCTGCTGGAACGGATCGCGGAGCGGCATGGCTGGAAGCTGCACGACGACGACCGGACCGAGCGGAACGTGATCGACGTGCTGTGCCGGATCCGGGACCTCGGGCACGACGAGCTGATCGCGCGGCTCGACGAGTACGCCGACCTCGCGCAGGAACTCGCGGCGATCGACCTGGGCATCACCACCGGCCTGCCGACGCTGGAGCGGATCGTCGAGGCCGCCGTGGTCGGCAGCGTGCTCGGGAACCGCCTGTTCGCCGGGCTGCGGAGGTTCGCGCAGGAACGCGAGTCGCGGCGCCTGTTCCAGCCCGGCGGCACCGCCGGCGACGACTGCTAGCCGGTGATCTTCAGCGACGGGGCGACCCGGGCGAAGATGTCCGTGCGCGCGGTGTCCTCCTGCTCGGACGGCGCAGTCAGCGAGAGCACCCAGAGATCGTCGTGGGACACGATCAGGTTCGCGAAGGTCGACCGGGTGATCGCGCCGGAGGGTTCGGTGCCCCTGGCGGTGGCGCGTTCCGTGGTCCGGTAGGTCAGCGCGCGCCCGTTCCCCGAGGGCAGGTCCTCCTCCTGCGCCAGGTAGAACGTGTCCCCGGGATAGCTCTTCTTCAGGTCGGCGACGTAGTCGGCGAACGAGTTGCCGGTGTAGGCCAGGTAGCCGGCCAGCCGCTCCACCCGGATGGCCTGGCGCCCGTCCGGCGACACGAACTGCACGACGGTCGTGGTGATGTTGGACGGCGTGCGGTGCGGGGCGACGAACTTCAGCCAGCCGTCGGGGACCTGGAGCGTGAACTGCCCGCCCTTGACCCCGTTGACCGCGTTCGAATTGCCCTGCTGCGTGACGAGCACGGGCGGCGGGACCACCGCGGGTTGCCCGCTCGAGACCGGCGTCCCCGCCGCGGCGGGCAGCAGCGACTGCCCGCCGACGGTCCTGGCCAGTACGAACCCGCCGCCCGCGGCGATCAGGAAGATCAGCACCGACACGAGCGCGAGCACTGCGCTCGCCTTCGCGCTCCGCCGCACTGGAGGCGGCGCGACGGGCGCTGCCGCGATCGGCGGCGGCGCGAGCGGGGGAGGGGCCGGGGCCTGCGGGACCACGGGCTGGGAGGCCGACGCGGTGGCAGGGGGCGGCGGGATCGGGGGAAGGGCCGCCGACGCGGAGGCCGGGGTCTCGGCGCCGCGCAGGAACGGCAGCGGTCCGGGGTCGGCCGCGAGCGCGGCGCCGCTTTCCTCGGCGGGCCGTTCCGGGGTGACCGTCTTGATGATCTGGGTGTCCGTGGCGTCCGGCTGCGCCGAGGTCTTCTTGCCGTCCGGGGTGCGGAACAGCTCGGGGCCGAACAGGTCGAGCGCCGACCCGGTCTGCAGCGGGTACAGCCGGTGGCGCACCTCGCGCAGCGAGATCCGCTTCGACGGCTCCTTCTTCATCAGCGCCGAGATGACGTCGGCCAGCTGGCCGGGGGAGGGCTTCGGGACCTTGCCGTTGACGACCTTGCCGACCGTCTCCAGCGGATCGCCGTCGGCGTCGTAGGGCGCGGTGCCCTCGACGGCGGCGAACAGCGTCGCGCCGAGGCCCCACAGGTCGGCGGCAGGGGTGACCGCGCCGCCCGAGGCGACCTCGGGGGCGATGTAGGCGGGCGAGCCGAGCATGATCCCGGTGCGGGTCATGGTCGCCTCGGAGACGTTGCGCGCGATCCCGAAGTCGGTGAGCTTGATCCGGCCGTCCCCGGCGACCAGCACGTTCCCCGGTTTGACGTCGCGGTGCGTGATCCCGGCGGCGTGCGCGGCCTCCAGCGCCGAGGCGACGGCGATGCCGACCGCGGCGGCCTGCGCCACGGTGAGCGGCCCGTGGTCGCGCAGGATGTGCGCGAGGCTGCGCGAGGGCAGCAGCTCCATGACCACGAACGGCTCGTCGTTGTCGCGGGCGACGTCGTGCAGGATGATCACGTTCGGGTGCGAGAGGACCGCGATCGCGCGGGCTTCGCGCAGCGTCCGCTCGCGCAACTCGTCCGCCTGCGACGCCGGGACGCCCGGCGGCAGCTTCATCTCCTTGACCGCGACCGGCCGGTGCAGGAACTCGTCGTAGGCCGACCAGACGGTGCCCATCGATCCGGCTCCGAGCACCGACCGCAGCCGATAGCGCCCGGCGACGACGCGGGAGGACTCGTGGGAGGTGGACACGCGCCCAATTGTGTCGCATCACCCCGACAGCCGCGGACTCAGCGTGCGCCTTCGGGCACGGGATCCGGAACTGTGCCGGTTCTTCGACGCGACAAGTGTCACAGAACGACGCAGGGTGAGGGCTCTACCATCGTTGGGTATGACACACGAGGCTGGGCCGGGGTCAGTGCAGACCGCCGACACCGCACTCGCACTGGCCGCCGAGTTCCCGGCGGCGGAGCGGGCGCAGTGGCAGGAGCTGGTGGCCGCCGTGCTGCGCAAGAGCGGCAGACTCCCCGAGGACTTCGAGGGCGCGCCGGAGAGCAAGCTCGTCACGCGGACCTACGACGGCATCGAGATCCAGCCGCTCTACACCGCCGAAGACGCGCTCGGCGAGCCCGGCTTCCCCGGTCTCCCGCCGTTCGTGCGCGGTGCCCGCCCGCAGGGCGCGGTGAGCACCGGCTGGGACGTCCGCGCCCGGCACGTCCTGCCCGGCGCCAAGGCCGCGAACGCCGCCATCCTCGCCGACCTCGAAGGCGGGGTCGGCTCGGTCTGGCTGCGTCTCGGCGAGGGCGCGCTGCCGGTGTCCGCGCTGGCCGACGCGCTCAATGAGGTCTACCTCGACCTGGCCACCGTCGTCCTCGACGCCGGGGCCGACTACGAGGCCGCCGCCGAAGCGCTGTTCGAGATCTACGCCGAGCGCGAGATCCCGGCCAGCGCGGCGCTGGGCACGCTCGGCGCCGACCCGATCGGCGTGGCCGCCCGCACCGGCGACGCGGCCTCCGTGGCGCCCGCCGCCGCGCTCGCCGCCCGCGTGGCCGCCGGGTACCCGAAGGTGCGCACGATCGTCGCCGACGGCCTGCCCTTCCACGAGGCGGGCGGTTCGGACGCGCAGGAACTGGGCGCCACGATCGCCGCCGGGGTCGCCTACCTGCGCGCGCTGACCGAAGCGGGCCTCGACGTCGACGCCGCGGCCGGGCAGCTGGAATTCCGCCTCGCCGCCACCGCCGACCAGTTCCTCACCATCGCGAAATTCCGCGCCGCGCGGCGGTTGTGGGCCCGCGTCACCGAGGTCTCCGGGGTGAGCGTCGAGGCACGCGGCATGCGCCAGCACGCCGTGACCTCGCCCGCGATGCTGACGCAACGCGACCCGTGGGTGAACATGCTGCGCACGACGCTGGCGTGTTTCGGCGCCGGCGTCGGCGGCGCCGACGCGGTCACCGTGCTCCCGTTCGACGCCGCGATCGGCCTGCCCGACGCGTTCTCCTCCCGGATCGCGCGCAACACGCACGCCGTGCTGCTGGAGGAATCCCGGCTGGCCGGGGTGATCGACCCCGCCGGTGGCTCCTGGTACGTCGAGAACCTCACCGACGAACTCGCGCGCGCCGCGTGGGCGGAGTTCACCGCGATCGAGGCCGAAGGCGGGATCGAGGCCTCGCTCGCTTCCGGCGCGCTGGCCGCGCGGCTCGCCGAGACCTGGGACAAGCGCGCGAAGCGGCTCGCCACCCGGCGTGACCCGCTCACCGGCGTCAGCGAGTTCCCGAACCTGACGGAGAAGCCGGTCGAGCGCTCGCCTCTGCCGTCCACTGTGGAGGGTGGACTGCCCCGGCACCGGTACGCCGAGGCGTTCGAGGCGTTGCGCGACGCGTCCGACGCGTACCTGGCCGAGCACGGTGTCCGGCCCCGCGTCTTCCTCGCCACACTCGGCCCGGTCGCCGCGCACACCGCGCGGGCCACGTTCGCGGCCAACCTGTTCCAGGCGGGCGGGATCGAGCCGGTCAACCCCGGCGCGACCGACGACCTGCCCGGCGAGTTCCGTGCCAGCGGCGCGAAGATCGCGTGCCTGTGCGGCACCGACGACGCCTACGCGGCCGATGCGGTTAAGGCGGCGGCGTCCCTGGCCGAGGCGGGTGCGGAAACCGTGCTGCTGGCCGGAAAACCCCAGGACTACGCCGGCGTCGGCGGGTACGTGTTCGCCGGGTGCGACGCGCTCGACGTCCTGCGCGGCATCCACGCCCAGTTGGGAGTTTCGCGATGAGCATTCCGAACTTCGCTTCCGTCGAGCTGGGCTCGGCGCGGACGGGTGAGCGCGCGGACTGGGCGCGGGCCGTCCAGGAAGCCACCGGCAAGGGTCCGGACGCGCTGGCCTGGGAAACCCCGGAAGGCATCGGCGTCAAGCCGGTGTACACCGCCGAGGATCTGTCCGATGTGGACTTCCTGGGCACCTACCCCGGTATCGTGCCGTTCCTGCGCGGCCCGTACCCGACGATGTACGTCAACCAGCCGTGGACCATCCGCCAGTACGCGGGATTCTCCACCGCCGAGGAGTCGAACGCCTTCTACCGCCGCAATCTCGCGGCCGGGCAGAAGGGCCTTTCGGTCGCCTTCGACCTCGCGACCCACCGCGGCTACGACTCCGATCACCCGCGCGTGTCCGGCGACGTCGGCATGGCGGGCGTGGCCATCGACTCCATCTACGACATGCGGCAGCTCTTCGACGGGATTCCCCTGGACAAGATGAGCGTGTCGATGACCATGAACGGCGCCGTCCTGCCGGTGCTGGCGTTGTATGTGGTCGCGGCCGAGGAACAGGGTGTGCCGCCGGAGAAACTCGCCGGGACCATCCAGAACGACATCCTCAAGGAGTTCATGGTCCGCAACACCTACATCTACCCGCCGCAGCCGTCGATGCGGATCATCTCCGACATCTTCGCGTTCACTTCGCAGCACATGCCGAAGTACAACTCGATCTCCATCTCCGGCTACCACATGCAGGAGGCCGGGGCCACCGCCGACCTCGAACTCGCCTACACCCTCGCGGACGGCGTCGAATACATCCGTGCGGGCATGGACGGCGGGCTGGACATCGACAAGTTCGCGCCGCGGCTGTCCTTCTTCTGGGCCATCGGCATGAACTTCTTCATGGAGGTCGCCAAACTCCGCGCCGCACGACTGCTGTGGGCGAAGCTCGTGAAGGGCTTCGATCCGAAGTCGTCGAAGTCGCTCTCACTGCGTACGCACTGCCAGACGTCCGGCTGGTCGCTGACCGCGCAGGACGTCTACAACAACGTCGTCCGCACCTGCGTCGAGGCGATGGCGGCGACCCAGGGGCACACGCAGTCCTTGCACACCAACGCGTTGGACGAGGCGCTGGCGCTGCCCACCGACTTCTCCGCGCGGATCGCGCGCAACACGCAGCTGGTGCTGCAACAGGAATCCGGGACCACGCGGGTGATCGACCCGTGGGGCGGCAGCGCGTTCGTCGAGAAGCTGACGCACGACCTCGCGCTCAAGGCCTGGGGTCACATCACCGAGGTCGAGCAGGCCGGCGGCATGGCGAAGGCGATCGACGCCGGGATCCCGAAACTGCGCATCGAGGAGGCCGCCGCGCGCACGCAGGCGCGGATCGACTCCGGGCGTCAGCCGGTGATCGGGGTCAACAAGTACCAGCTCACCGAGGACGAGCAGGTCGACGTGCTCAAAGTGGACAACGCCGGTGTCCGCGCGCAGCAGATCGAGAAGCTGCGGCGTCTGCGTGAGGAGCGGGATTCCGCGGCCACCGAGGACGCGCTGCGGCGGCTGACCGAGGGGGCGGGCAACGGCGGGAACCTCCTGGAACTGGCGATCGGCGCGGCGCGGGCGAAGGCCACGGTCGGCGAGATCTCCGACGCGCTGGAGAAGCTCTGGGGGCGGCATTCCGGCCAGATCCGTACGATTTCCGGCGTGTACCGCGAGGAAGTCGGGAAGTCGCAGAACGTGGAGAAGGCCCGCGAACTCGTCGACGGGTTCGCCGAGGAGGAGGGCCGCCGTCCGCGCATCCTGGTCGCCAAGATGGGCCAGGACGGGCACGACCGCGGCCAGAAGGTGATCGCCACCGGCTTCGCCGACATCGGCTTCGACGTCGACGTCGGCCCGCTGTTCTCCACCCCGGCCGAGGTCGCGCGCCAGGCCGTCGAGGCGGACGTGCACGTCATCGGCGTGTCGTCGCTGGCCGCCGGGCACCTCTCGCTCGTCCCGGCGCTGCGTCACGAACTGGCCGAGCTGGGCCGCTCCGACATCATGGTGGTCGTCGGCGGCGTCATCCCGCCGCAGGACTATCCCGCGCTGCGGGAGGCGGGCGCGGCGGCGATCTTCGGGCCCGGCACGGTGATCGCGGACGCGGCCATCGACCTGCTGTCCCAGCTTTCGGCGCAGGAGTCCTGAGTTTTGCCCCGCAAGATCGACGTCGCGGCCTACGCCAAGGGGGTCCTCGCGGGTGACCGCGGGACCCTGTCGAAGGCGATCACGCTGGTCGAATCGAACCGGGAGGACCATCGCGCGCGGGCGCAGGAGCTGCTCGTCGAGCTGCTGCCGCAGGCGGGCGGGGCGCAGCGGGTTGGGATCACCGGCGTCCCCGGTGTCGGCAAGTCGACATTCATCGACCAGCTGGGCACGGACCTGACGTCGGCCGGGCATCGCGTCGCGGTGCTGGCGGTCGATCCGTCGTCCACCCGGACGGGTGGTTCCATCCTCGGCGACAAGACGCGGATGGCGCGGCTCGCGGTGGATCCGAACGCGTTCATCCGGCCGTCGCCGACGTCCGGCACGCTCGGCGGCGTCGCGCGGGCGACCCGCGAGACGATCGTGCTGATGGAGGCGGCCGGATTCGACATCGTGCTGGTCGAGACCGTCGGCGTCGGGCAGTCCGAGGTCGCGGTGGCCAACATGGTCGACTGCTTCCTCTTCCTGACCCTGGCGCGCACCGGTGACCAGCTGCAGGGCATCAAGAAGGGCGTGCTCGAACTCGCCGACGTCATCGCCGTCAACAAGGCCGACGGCAATCACGAACGCGAGGCGAAGCGGGCGGCGCGCGAGCTTTCCGGTGCCCTTCGGATGATCTACGGACCGGACGCGGCGTGGACGCCACCCGTGCTGACCTGCAGCGGGCTGACCGGGACCGGGCTCGACGGCGTGTGGGGCGAGATCACCCGGCACCGCGACCAGCTGTCCGCGTCCGGCGAGCTCGCCCAGCGGCGGCGGCAGCAGCAGGTCGACTGGACCTGGTCGATGGTGCGGGAGCAGCTGCTCGGCCGCCTGTCGGCGCATCCGGAGGTGCGAGCGGTCGTTCCGGGCGTCGAACGGGCGGTCCGGGACGGTGAGCTGACCGCGACGCTCGCCGCGCAGCGGATCCTGGACGCGTTCTCCGCGCCCCCGCGTGGCGGGTGACACCCCGGCCGGTCAGCGGGCACAATGTGGGACGCACCGGTGACGGAGGGAAGTCATGACGAAGCTGCGGAGTCTGGTGGTCACGGGGTTGCTGGGGCTGGTGATGCTCTGCGCCGCGCCCGCGCAGGCGGCTCAGATACCCGCCGCTTCTTCCGTCGTGTACTCCGTGCGTGCTCAGCAGTCCGAGGTGGCTGCGGTGTCGGTGGTGTCGGTGGCACCGCAGCAGCAGCCGCCGGGGCCGGTGCTGGACCCCGCTGAAACGGACAAAGCGAACAAAGAGAAGAGCCGCAACAAGATCATCGCGGGCGTCGTCGCCGCTTTGCTGCTGCTGATCGTCATCCTGGGCCGCAAGCAGCGCAAGAAGAGCAAGTCCTCCTGACCGGGTGCCCGGCCGCGACCAAGCGCGAGCCGAGCAGCACTCTCCGTTCACCCAGGCCGAACTCGGCGGCGCCGTTCGTCGCAGATCCACTACCGGCCGTCTGCCTTCGCCGTCCTGAAGGCGCCTCTTGCCGCCTGCATGGTGCACGATCATCGGCAAATGGGTAAGACTGGATTGACGGCACGTTGCGTGACACCCGGTACGTCCATCTCGGGTATCGGGTCGGCCAGCCGTGTTGCGGGAGGAGGTGCGGCGTGACGGTGCTCGATTCACGACCGGACGTTCCAGGCGACCAGAACGACTCCGAGGGTCGCCTGGTCACCACGGCCGAGGCGCCCGGCGCGCTGATCTCCGAAGCCGGGGTCAGCATGGCGCCGGTACAGGATCTCGGCGAGGGCCGCGGCCCGTTCTGGCTCGACGACTGGCTCCGCGCGAACGCGACGGACGTCTGCGCGTGGCGCAGGCACATCCACGCGCACCCGGAGTTGTCACGGCACGAGTTCGCGACCACCGAACTGGTCGTCACTCTTTTGCGCGCCGTCGGCCTCAAGCCGTGGGTCCTGCCCGGCGGGACAGGCGTGGTCTGCGACATCGGCCAGGGTGACCGGTGCGTCGCGCTGCGTGCCGACATGGACGCACTGCCGCTCACCGAGGCGACCGGGCTGCCGTACGCGTCGACCGTGGACGGCGCGGCGCACATGTGCGGGCACGACGCGCACACCGCGATCCTGCTGGGGGCGGCCCGCGCGCTGGCGGGCGCTCCCGAGCTGCCCGGCAAGGTGCGGCTGATCTTCCAGCCGGCCGAGGAGGTCATGCCCGGCGGCGCGCTCGACATGATCGCGGCCGGCGCGCTCGACGGCGTCGAGCGGATCTACGGGCTGCACTGCGACCCGCGGCTCGAGGTCGGGCGCATCGGGACCCGGGTCGGCGCGCTGACCTCGGCCGCCGACCTCATCGAACTGCGGCTGACCTCGCCCGGCGGGCACACCTCGCGGCCGCATCTGACCGCCGACCTGGTGCACGCGCTGGGCACGGTCATCACGTCGCTGCCGTCGGTGCTGTCGCGGCGGGTCGACCCGCGGTCCGGGACCGTACTGGTCTGGGGTGCGGTGCACGCGGGCCAGGCCGCCAACGCCGTCCCGCAGGACGGCGTGCTGCGCGGCACGCTGCGCACCGCCGACCACGAGGTCTGGACCATGCTGGAGCCGCTGGTCGCCTCGTCGGTGGAGTCGCTGCTCGCGCCGACCGGGGTCGGGTTCTCGCTGGACTACCGCCGCGGCGTCCCGCCGGTGATGAGCGACGCCGAGAGCGTGTCCCTGATGCGTGCCGGCGTCGAGGCCGCATTGGGCGAGAAAGCGCTCGCGGGCACGGAGCAGTCCTCCGGCGGCGAAGACTTCGGCTGGTACCTCGAACACGTCCAAGGCGCCTTCGCCCGCCTCGGCGTCTGGTCCGGCGGCTCGGCCCCGATGTCCGACATCCACCGCCCCACCTTCGTCCTCGACGAACGCGCCCTCCTCGTCGGCGTCCGCACCCTAGTCCACACCGCCCTCACCACCCTCGCCGTGTCGTCCGTCTAGGTACGCGTGTCGTCCATCCGTGTACGCGTGTCGTCCGTTCAGATACGTGTGTCCGCCGATTCGAGCGGGCCCACGCACTCGTGAAGTTATCCACAACGGGGTAGTTATCCACAGGTCCAGTGATTGGTGCTTCCCACGGGCCTAGATGATCTCCAACCCTCTACTTTGTGACTGATATCGGAGGGTGGAACCGGGCGGTCTTGCGTAGCGAGGCCGTCGAAACGATGGGCCAGCGAGCTGTCAGGCAGGCGCTTACAGCCGGTGTGCTTGCTCAACCTTGGCGAGGCGTGCTTGTGCGCGCCTCCGAAGCGCTCGACTTAGCCGTGCGAGCGCATGCCGCCCTGCTGATCGTCGGGCAGCCCACGGCGCTCTCGGGCGCCACTTCCCTTGCGCTGCACGGGATTTCGTCGATCAGTGGTGCGGATATCCACGTCACCGTTCCGTACTCGCGGCGGGTCAAGTCCAAGCCAGGATTGGTGGTGCACCAGGGCTGGTATCGACCTGGTGACGTGATCCAACTCGATGGGCTGGCGATGTTCTCACTGGACCTCGCCTTGGCTGACTTCCTCTGTGACGGCGACAAGCGAACAGCCTTTGCGGCTTTGGACGAAGCTATGCATGGGCTCGCCCCGGATCACAGTCGGAAGCTCTTGGAAAACGTACGGGACCGGATCGTCGACAGGCGAGATCGGCGAGGTATCCACAGGGCGTCGATGATGCTGGAGTTGGCGACAGGCAAGGCCGAGTCGCCTCCTGAGAGCATTCTCCGCCTTATCGTCGTGGAGGCCGGATTCCCCATCCCAGAGGCGCAGTACGAAATCACCACGATCGATGGGCGAAGACTCTACGTACTTGACCTGGCTTGGCCTTCGCTGCGGATTGCGCTGGAGTACGACGGATTCGCAGCTCATGAGGCGCGCGGGGACTACGACGCTGAACGGGACGCGCGGATGGCTGGACGTGGGTGGATCACGATCCGCGCAACGGTGGCGGATCTGCGTGATCCCGGCCGCCTACTTCAGGAGCTGCGGGCTGCATTCGCACGTCGAGGAGCGTGAGGAATGCGCCGGAACGGACGACACGCGTACCTGGATGGACGACACGCGTACGTGGATGGACGACACGGCGGCGTCGATCAGCCGGTGATGCCTTGGCAGGGGCGGGTGCGGAGGTTGTCGACGTAGTCGGCGGGGGCGCCGGCGGCTTCGGCGGCATCGGCGAGGACGCCGAGGTAGCGAGCGGAGGGTAGGCCGCCTTCGTAGGCGTCGAGGACGTAGAGCCAGGCCAGCACCGAGCCGTCCATCGTCTGGACCCGGAGGCGGATCTTGTTGTGC
The DNA here is from genome assembly GCF_042739895.1 of Amycolatopsis sp. NPDC059021. NCBI lineage: Bacteria > Bacillati > Actinomycetota > Actinomycetes > Pseudonocardiales > Pseudonocardiaceae > Amycolatopsis > Amycolatopsis sp. NPDC059021. Next base: position 3,802 of record NZ_JBHYIQ010000131.1, on the reverse strand, counting down.
ATCCCGAGCTCGCCGCCTTCCCAGCGGTCGAGCCCCTCCTCGTCCAGCGAGATGACGTCGTAGAGCACGACGAACACCCGCGAGCCAGGATCTTCGACGATCGTGGCCAGGGCGCCTTCCCAGCCCAGGTCCTCGCCACCGAAGGTCAGCCGCCAGCCCTCGAGCCAGCCGGTGCCGGCCATCGGTGAGTGCGGGGCGCGCTCCAGCATCTGGGCGGGCTCCATGTTCGATCCGTACGCGGCATACAACGGCACGCCGACAGCCTAGCGACCCATCCGTCACCCGAGTGGACGCACATGCCGTGTCCGGCCACTTCGTCTGTCCGTAAACCCGCCCGCGTACCGTGAAGCCGCACCCCGTACGCGCGTACTAGGAGGACCCAGGTGACCAGGATCGTGATCATGGGCGGCGGCCCGGCGGGTTACGAAGCGGCTCTGGTCGCCGCGCAGCACGGCGCCGACGTGACGATCGTCGAGCGTGACGGCCTCGGCGGCGCCTGCGTGCTCTACGACTGCGTGCCGTCGAAGACGTTCATCGCCTCCTCGGGCGCGCTGGCCAAGCTGCACGATCTGGGCGAACTCGGCATCAACACCGACCTCGCGGACACCGGCATCGATCTGCCGACCGTCCACGGACGAGTGAAAGGTCTCGCACTCGCGCAGTCCGCGGACATCCGCGCCAGGGTGCAGCGCGAGGGTGTTCGCGTGGTCACCGGCGCGGCGCGCTTCTGCGACGACGAGCCGGGTCTCGCCACGCACAAGGTCGCTGTCACCCATCCGGGTGGAGAATCCGAGACGCTGCCCGCCGACGTCGTCCTGATCGCCACCGGCGCGACCCCGCGGGTGCTGCCCGGCGCCGTGCCGGACGGCGAGCGCATCCTCGACTGGCGCCAGCTCTACGACCTCGCCGAGCTGCCCGAACACCTCGCGGTGATCGGCTCCGGCGTCACCGGCGCCGAGTTCGCCTCCGCCTACACCGAGATGGGCGTCAAGGTCACCGTCGTCTCCAGCCGCGACCGCGTCCTCCCGCACGAGGACGCCGACGCCGCCGCGGTGCTGGAGGAGGTCTTCTCCCAGCGCGGCACCGAGGTGGTCAAGCACGCCCGCGCCGACCGGGTCGAGCGCACCGAGAAGGGCGTCGAGGTCCACCTCGCCGACGGCCGGGTCATCGAGGCCAGCCACGCGCTGATGACCGTCGGCTCGATCCCCAACACCACCGACATCGGCCTGGAGCGGGTCGGGATCGAGCCCGGCCCCGGCGGTTTCATCACCGTCGACCGGGTTTCGCGCACCAGCGTCCCCGGCATCTACGCGGCCGGCGACTGCACCGGTGTCCTGATGCTCGCCTCGGTGGCCAGCATGCAGGGCCGGATCGCGATGTGGCACGCGCTGGGCGAGGGCGTCGCGCCGATCAAGCTCAAGACCGTCGCCGCCAACGTCTTCACTCATCCGGAAATCGCCACCGTCGGCATCAGCCAGCAGGCGATCGACTCCGGCGAGGTGCCCGCGCGCACCATCATGCTCCCGCTCGCGACCAACGCCAGGGCGAAGATGGAGGGCCTCCGCCGCGGCTTCGTGAAGCTGTTCTGCCGCCCCGCCACCGGCGTGGTCGTCGGTGGGGTGGTCGTGGCGCCGACGGCGAGCGAGCTCATCCTTCCCATCGCGCTCGCCGTCCAGAACCAGCTCACAGTGGACCACCTGGCACTGACATTTTCGGTGTACCCGTCGCTGTCCGGGTCGATCACCGAGGCGGGCCGCCAGCTCATGCGCCACGACGATCTGGACTGATCCGGACTGATCGCGCGCCCGGCGCAACCCCGCCCCGCCCGTCGCGTCCTGATCGATGTAGGCATCGATGTAGGCATTGTGGAGACAAGGAGTTCGCGGGTGCGCAAGGCGGCGGTTTTCGGTGCGGTGGCGGTACTGGGGGCGAGCCTGCTCGCCGTCCCGGCGGCGGCTCAGCCCACTCCCGTCAGTCCCGCGGCGCCCGCTCCGGCGGGCGTGACCGTTCAGCTCAACGCCGACACGGCCGCCACACACGGCCTGGTGAACAAGTTCGTGCGGGACTCGCAGAACGTCGCGCTGGCGCAGTGCCCGACGCCGAAGACCGCGACCTTCTCCTCCCCGGTGCTGGCCTTCGGCCGCTACGATTTCGGCTCGGTCATGGGGATGCAGGCGAACGTCAGCGCGGTGGCGTGGCTCAACTCCGGCACCGCGGCCGGGGACTACCCGCTCACCGTGACCTGTGAGGGGAAGCCTTACACCGCAACGTTTTCCGTGGCCGCCCCGCAGGTTGAGAAGGTGCCGTCGGGTGCCGCGAAGGCAGGCGACGGGAGCCTGGCCGAATAACCACGGTACCGATCGAGCCGCCGGGAAAAGCGTTTCCCGGCGGCTTTTTCGTGCGCCTGACAACGAGTTCCCGGCGTAGGCGTATCGCGATCGGTTCGTTATCCGGCCGGACAACCACGGGTGCGTGGAGAACGTCTTCCTGGTGTTGGGAAAAGGTGCCGGCCGACGGCAGGGGGAACTGTGCGCGGCGCACCGGAATTCTCTTTCTCCTGCCCGGAACAATGGTATTCAGGGGTGTGTCATGAAACGTTCCGCTGCTCTCGTCGCCTTCGCGGCCGCGGGATTCCTCGCCACGGCACCGGCCGCGTTCGCGACCGATTCGCCGACGTCCACCACGACGCCCACCGCGCCGACATCTCCGACGTCCGATCCCACGACCGCACCGACGTCTCCGACATCTTCGACGACGACGTCGGCCACGCCGCCGGGTAACCCCAAGGCATTCCTGAAGTTGCAGCCGAACGCGGCGCACGCCGGGGCGAAGATCACGGTGCTGGTCGGCTGCGAAGCGAAGTACATCGAGAACCTGACTTCGCCGGTCCTCGAGTTCGGTGCGCTGAGCCCGAGCGGTCCGCAGGACGACCCGGCCAAGGCGCCCGTGTCGCGCGGCCAGGCCACCGTGAAGAAGGACGCCAAGCCGGGCAAGTACCCCGCTTCGTTCCAGTGCGGCACCGGCAAGGTGAGTGTCTCCTTCACGGTGCTGGGTGCCAAGCAGGTGACGCAGGTGCCGTCCGGGGCGCCGCAGACCGGCGGCGGGGGCGCGCCGGCGCCGGACAACGGGCCGTTCGTGGCGGCGGGAGCGCTCGGTGTGCTGGCCGTGGGGGCCGCGGGTTGTGTGCTCTACCGGTCTCGGCGCACCGAAGACTGACACGTATCAGGTAGCTGAAAGAAAACAGTCCGGGTGCTCGCCCGGACTGTTTTCTGTGCGCGAAAACCTCGCCGACTGTTCCAGGTTCCGGTCATTCCGGGTGAATCCCATTACGTGATGAGGGGAAATCATGAAGTACGGCATTGTCGCGGGTGTGACCGCTGGATTGCCGGCCGCCGCACCGTTCAGCCGGCGTCCGCGAAGCCCGCGCCGGGCAAGCAGGTGGCGAAGGTTCCCGCGGGCGCCCCGCAGACCGGGTGCTCCGACGCGCCGGAGCAGGACGGCCTACCGTTCGTCGCGGCGGGATCGCTCGGTGTGCTCGCCGCGGGCGGTGCGGGTTTCGCGCTCCACCGCCGTCGCTCGGCGAAGCGCTGATCGGGTTCGAATCGTGACGCCGGTGAGGGCAACTTCGCCGGTGTCGTCCCGCGTCTGTCAGGCGTGGGGGGACAAGCGGGGGGCCCCCGCGGGGGGGGGGGGGGGCCCAATGCCCGCCGCCCCCCCGCCCGCCTCCGGGCCCGGGACGTCCTCGTGCCGGAGGAAGATGTCCACGTCGTGATCGGACGGCGGCCCGCCGCGCGCGTACACC
>NZ_JBHYIQ010000130.1:24238-24644 GCF_042739895.1 Amycolatopsis sp. NPDC059021 | reverse complement strand
CGCGACAGCGACAAAGGTGGGGTCCCGGCCGCGGCGTGCCGGTGTCGTGAACGACGCGTTCGCGACGTTCATCGTCGCCAACGGCGCGTTCAGGACATCGCCACCGACCGGGGGTCCAGGTTGAGCGTCGCGAACGGTCCGTTCGCGACGGGCGGTTCCGCGACCAACCGCTCCCGAGAGTCCCTCGAAGGGTTTTCTCGCTAAGGGTTCTGGGACTGTGGGTGCCGGATGTGCTGAAGGACGCCTTCGGTGCGCTGGGGGTGGGGAGTGCGACAAGGGCGTCCCTCGGCTCTCCCCGCCCACGCCGCCCAGCACCGCCCGGCGTGGGGGGGCCCCCGCGCCACACCCCCATCATATACACCCCCACCCCGAGCGCCCCACCCCCCCCCCCCCCCCCCCCCCCCAG
>NZ_JBHYIQ010000130.1:8477-24228 GCF_042739895.1 Amycolatopsis sp. NPDC059021 | reverse complement strand
CTGCCGCGGGGGGGGGCGTCGCCCGCGGGCGCGCCCGCCGCCCCCCCCCCCACCGCCCCGGCACCTCCCGACGAGGCCGCCACCTCACTGAGGCGTGCGCGGACGTTTGGCGGCGCAGCGGTTCTTCTCGATCCGCTTCATGTTCTGGTAGCCCCAGTCGCCGAGCGGCCCCAGCGCCGCGTTGAGCGACTGGCCCAGCGGCGTCAGCGAGTACTCGACCTTCGGCGGGATTTCGTGGAACACCTCGCGGTGCACGATCTCGTCGGATTCGAGTTCACGCAGCGACTGGATGAGCATCTTTTCGCTGATGCCCTCGATCTCCCGCTTCACTTCGCCGAACCGCCGCGGCCCTGCGTCCAGTGCCCAGAGGATCAGCACCTTCCACTTGCCGCCGATGACGTCGACCGCCGCGTCGAGACCGCAGAGGTACCTTTCCGCCGACCGCATCCCGGATCTCCTTGCCGCGCTTGATGGTTACCTTTTGGTGGGTACCTGACTTTAAAGTGGGTACTTGTCGATAGTAAAGCGCGCAAGCAGCATTGCGGACATGCGAGAGAACACAGGGGAGACCAAACAAGCGGTCACCGTCATCGGCCTCGGCCCCATGGGCAGGGCGATGGTGGGCGCCTTCCTCGGCCACGGCCATCCGGTGACCGTCTGGAACCGTACCGCGAGCAAGGCCGACGAGCTGGTGGCCAAGGGTGCCACCAGGGCGGCCACGATCGGTGAGGCGCTGGGCGCCGCCGAACTGGTCGTGCTCAGCCTGACCGACTACGACGTGGTGTACGCACTTCTCGAACCGGCCTCGGAAGCCTTGTCCGGCAAGGTGATCGCGAACCTCACGTCCGAGACCCCGGCGAAGGCCAGGGCCGCCGCGGCGTGGTTCGCCGAACGCGGTGCCCGGCAGCTGACGGGCGGGGTGATGGCATCGGCGCTGGACATCGGCAGCGGCGAAGCGTCCACTTTCTACAGTGGACCCCGGGACGCCTTCGAGGCGCATCGGGACACGCTCGCCGTGCTCACCGGAACCGACTACCGCGGCGAGGATCCCGGCCTGGGGGCGTTGTACTACCAGCTGCAGATGAGCCTTTTCTGGCCGGCGGCGCTCGCCTACGTGCACACGCTGTCGGTGGCGCGTGCCCACGGCATCACCGCCGCCGAGTTCGCGCCGTACGTCTCGCCCACCTTGACGTCCGTCGCGACGGGGATCGGCTTCTACACGGAGAAGATCGACGCGGGCGAGTACTCCGGCGAATTCGAACGGCTCGCCATGGGAGAGGCGAGCGTGGACCACGTCGTGCGCACGGCCGAGGAGGCGGGGGTCGATTCCTCGCTGCCTTCGGCCGTGCGGGACGTGTTCCGCCGCGGAGTGGCGGCGGGCCATGGGGACGACAGCTTCACCAGCCTCATCGAGGTGTTCGCGAAGGCTTAGCGCGCCCGGAGATGCGCCCGGAGATGCGCCCGGAGGCCGGTGACTCCGGGCGCGTGCTCCGGCTTCAGGACGAGATCCTCGTCGTAGTCACCGCTTCGCTGCGCGCGGAACGGCAGTGGCTCGGTGCAGTCCAGCGTCTTGAGCCGGTCGCGCAGTTCGGCGACGGCTTGTGCGTAGTGGTCGTCGGAAACCCGGTTCGCGCCGTACACGGCCAGCGGCGGCAGCACGGACATTCCGGTGTACCACAGGGCTCCGTGCTGCAGGCCGAACAACAGCTCGTCGAGATCGCCGTTGACCCCGCGCGGTCCGAAGGTCGCTTCGGGGCCTCCGGCGGTGACGAGCACCATCGCGCGCTTGCCTTCGAGCACGCCTTCGCCGTAACGCCGGACATGACCGTCGGCGGCGCGGGTTCCGTAGCCGAAGCCCTTGACGAAAACGCGGTCGAACCAGCCCTTGAGAATCGCGGGCATTCCGTACCACCACAGCGGGAACTGGATGATCACCGTGTCGGCCCAGTGTAGTTTTTCTTGCTCCGCAACGATGTCCGCGCTCAGCGTCTGTTCCGTGAAAGCCTGTTCCGAGCGAGGGCCGACGAAGAAACGCTCGTCGGGATCGGCGGCGTAGTCCGCGCGGTCGACGACGGGATTCCAGTTCATGGCGTACAGATCGGACTCGCGGACCTCGTGGCCGAGCGCGCGCAGCGTGTCGATGCCTTCGTCGCGCAGCGCGCCGTTCAGCGATCGTGGTTCGGGATGAGCGGAGATCCACAAGACGTTCATAACCTCATGGTCGACGCGGTGGCAGGGTCGTGACAGTGGCCCGATGGCCATCATGTGTAAGAATCGAGCCATGGCCGTTTTCACTCATCCCGGACGGCATCGCGTCGCGGTGCTGGTCCGGCAGGGCATGCTCGTGATGGAGCTCGGCATCGTGCACCGGCTGTTCCGCCAGGCCAAATCCGCCGACGGCGAACCGCTGTACGAGGTCGTCACCTGTACGCCCGAGCCGGGCCAGGTCCGCACCGACTCGGACATCACGATCACCGTCGACCAGGGCCCGGAGGTGCTGGCCGAGGTGGACACGGTGATCATCCCGGCCTCGCGGGTCGAGTACGAACCGGACGCGCACGCGCTCACCCCGCCCGTCGAGCGCGCGCTCGCACTGATCCGGCCCGGCACCCGGATCGCGTCGATCTGCACCGGCGCGTTCGTCCTGGCCGCCGCCGGACTGCTCGACGGCCGCCGCGCGACGACACACTGGCGTTCGGCGTGCGAGTTCCAGGAACGCTTCCCTCAGGTCAAGGTCAACGCCGACGTGCTTTACACCGACGACGGGAACGTGCTGACGTCGGCGGGTGTGGCGTCGGGCATCGACCTGTGCCTGCACATGATCCGCTGCGACCACGGGGCTGCCGTCGCCAACGACGTCGCTCGCGGCACGGTGGTTTCCCCGCACCGCGATGGCGGGCAGGCGCAGTTCATCGTGCGCCCGGTGCCGGAGACCCAGAGTTCGTCGACCGCCGCCGCGCGGGCGTGGGCGTTGGAAAATCTGCACCGGCCGCTGACGTTGCGCGAACTGGCGGCGCGGGAGTCGATGAGCACCCGGACGTTCACCCGGCGCTTCCGCGAAGAGGTCGGGATGTCGGCGGTGCAGTGGCTGACCCAGCAACGCGTCGAACGCGCGCGGCAGCTGCTGGAGGAATCGGATCTGCCGATCGATCGGGTCGCTGAGGAGGCCGGTTTCGGGACGGCGGCGTCACTGCGGCAGCACTTGCAGTCCGCGCTTGGGGTGTCTCCGAGTGCGTACCGGACGACGTTCCGCAGCGCGGTCTGAGCAGGGGAGGATGCTGCGAAGTGAAGGAAAACCTCGCAGTGCGGCGCTAAAGTGGCTGGTCAAGAAGTGCGCTCCCCGCCCACGCGGGGCTGACCCCGACGCCCTGCTCCGCCTGCTCACCCACCACCAGTGCTCCCCGCCCATGCGGGGCTGATCCCGCTGCCCCCAGCGTAGCGCTCACCCTGAGCCAGTGTTCCCCGCTTGCGCGGGGTTGGTCCGCAGGACAGGCGGACACGTGCAGGCGCGTCACGGTGTTCCTCGCTCGCGCGGGGCTGATCCCGCCGAACTCGCCTGCGAGATCGCCACGATGCAGTGCTCCCCGCCCACGCGGGGCTGATTCCTCGAACCGCGTGTAGTCGGTGACCGGATGGCCGTGCTCCCCGCATTTGCGGGGCCGCGTGACTATCGCGGACATAGCTCTTCGCTGAGCGCGAACAGGGCGGTGATCGGTACGGCTATCGGGCCGGTCTTTCGGGCAACAACGGGACAGCGGTCCCATGCGCCCGGGACACCTGACCCGGCAGGGTGATGGAGCGGCGGGTGGGACCACCGCAGTAGTTCGAGGGGAATGGGAAACGATGTTCGAACCGAACCGCACACCCGTGGTCGTACGCGCCACCGATCCGATCCTGCACAACGGCGTCTGCATGGCGCTGCGTTCCCGCGACGACGTCTGGGTGGTGGACGGGGAATCCGCCGAACCGAGCATGGTCGCGCTGCTGGTCGCCGATCGTCTCGACGACGGTATGACCCAGCTGCTGTCCGCGTTGCACTGCCAGGGATTCACCCGCATCGTGCTGGTCGCGGGGGAAGTCGACGACAACGAGATCCTCAGCGCCGTCGAGCACGGGGTCTGCGCGGTCGCCCGCCGCGCCGAGGCCGGGCCCGACGTGCTGGTGCGGCTGATCAAGGCCGCGGCGGCGGGGGAGGGCGCGCTGCCGCCCGATCTGCTCGGCAGGCTGCTGCACCGGGTTTCCCGGCTGCAGCGCCAGGTTCTGCAACCGCGTGGGTTGCACCTCGGCGGGATGAGCAACCGGGAGACCGAGGTGCTCAAGCTCGTCGCTTCCGGGTTTTCGACCCAGGAGATCGCTGATCAGCTGTGCTATTCGCAGCGGACGGTGAAGAGCATCCTGCACGACGTCACCAACCGGTTCCAGCTGCGCAACCGGTCGCACGCGGTGGCCTACGCGCTCCGGGAAGGGCTGATCTAGGCCATGATCACCCAGGTCGACGCGGCGTTGTGCCGGCTCATCCGGCCCCATCTGCCCGAGGGGACGGAAATCCGGCTGGACCCGCCGAAACCGGCCTGGCAGTCCGAAAACCGGGTGCGGAGCGTGGAGTTGTTCCTCTTCGCCCTGCACGCCGCGGCCGCGGAAGAAACGCCCGCGAGGGGAGTGGCGCGGGACGGGGGTCGTAACGCCGGTGCCGGGGGTACCGGCGTTACGCGCCCCGCGCGCCGCTGCACACTGTCCTATTTGGTCACCGCGCGGGCGGGCCGGGTCCACGAGGAACACACCCTGCTCGACGCCGCGTTGTACGCCGTGGTCGAGTCGGGCCTGCTGCCCGCCGACGTCGAGGAGGGTGGTCTGCCGGTGAGCCTTTCCCTCGCCGGCACCGATCCGACGGGCCTGTGGCCCAGCCTCGGCATCCCCGCCCGCGCCGGCTTCGTCGTCAGCGTGACCGCCGGGGTCACCGCTCCGAAGCGATGATCAGCGCGGCACGCGTTCGGCGGGCCAGCGCACTTCGCCGACGTCTCCCGGGCGCGGGATCTTAAGGAACAGGCTGAACACCGCGGGCCGTTTGCTGGACAGTTCGAGCCTGCCGCCGTCGGCCTCGACGAGCGCCCTGGCCAGCGCCAGCCCGACACCGGTCGAGCCGCCGCCGGAGAATCCGCGTTCGAAGATGTGCGGGGCGAGTTCGTCGGGGACGCCGGAACCGGTGTCGGCGACTTCGATGACGACCGTGCCATCGGCGTCGCCTCGCCGCGCTGTAAGAGAAACCGTGCCCGCGCCGTGTTGCAGCGCGTTGTCCAGCAGGACGCCGATGACCTCGCGCAGCCGCGCGGGAGTGACCCGCACGGTGAGCCCGTCGGCGATCTTCAGCCGGATGTTCCGGCCTTCGGCGCGAAGCAGCTGACGCCACTCCTGGCACATCTCGGGCAGGGCGTCGGACAGCTCGACCGGTTCCGCGCCGACTTCGCGGGCGGCGCGCGCTGCGGCGAGCAGTTCGTCGAGTGCCTCCGCGAGCCGGTCGGCTTGTTCCTGCGCGGCCTTGGATTCGTCGGCGACCTCGGCGTCGGGATGCAGGGTGAGGGGTTCCAGCCGCAGTTGCAGGGCGGTGAGCCTGCTGCGCAGCTGATGCGAGACGTCGCCGACGAGCTGGCGTTCCCGCTGCACGAGCTGGGCCAGCGCGGTGCCGGAAGCGTCGAGTGCCTCGGCGACCATGTCGAGTTCGCCGACGCCGTAGCGGCTGGGATCGGGCCGGAAGTCGCCACCGCCGAGTTTGGACGCGCGTTCGGCGACGTGCCGCAGCGGCCGCGCGAGCCGGCGCGCGGTCACGGTGGCGACCACGGCGCCGGTGCCCACCGAAAGCACGACGAGGAGCACGACGAGCAGGGTCACCTGGGTCTGGCGGGCGCGCATCGGCCCGGACGGGATGGACAGTACGACCGTGCCTTCCCGGGCGATCGGGACGCTTTCGGTGAGCGGATCCGGCCCCGGCGAGGTGCCGTAGCGTTTCTCGATCAGCCCGTTCGCGCGCACGGTGAGCAGGCCGTTCGCCTGCACCGCCGCCCGGACCTGGTCGAGGTCGATCTCCTGCCCGTTGGCCAGCTCGTTGTCCAGGATGGCGGCGACCTGCCGGGCCGACCCGGCGAGGTTCTCCCGGTAGAAGTTCTCCACCAGCCGCCACGCGGTGATCCCGAGCGGGATGCCCAGCACCGCCGCGGTGACCGTGACGGCGAGGAGGATCGCCAGCAGGATCCGGCGGCGCATGGTCATGCGATGGACTCGCTCCGCGAGGCTGCGTTCAATCCTTTTTGGCGCATGATGTCCATGATTCGCTCGCAAGCATCGCTCATGAGCGCAGGCTATTCGGTGTTGAACCGGAAGCCGACACCCCGGACGGTGGCGATCCGGCGTTCGCCGTCGCCCGAATGCACCGACGACGCCTTCGCGGGCCGCCCGGCCGCCTCCTCGGCGGCGATCGCCAGCTTCCGGCGCAGCCAGGACATGTGCATGTCGAGCGTTTTCGACGTCTTCGATTCGAGGTCGTTCCAGACCTCGGCGAGGATCTCGTCGCGGCTGACGACCTGGCCCGCGCGGCTCATCAGGACCCGCAGCAGCTCGAACTCCTTGTTCGCCAGCTGGACCTCGCGCAGGTCGACGGTGACCAGCCGGGCGCCGAGATCCATCCGCACGCCTGCCGCCTCCAGCACCTCCGGCGCGCGGCGGCGCAGCAGCGCGCGGATGCGGGCGAGCAGTTCGGCGAGCCGGAACGGCTTGGCGACGTAGTCGTCGGCACCGGCGTCGAGACCGACGACGAAGTCGACCTCGTCGGTGCGCGCGGTAAGCATCAGCACCGGCATCTCGGTGCCGCTCGCGCGGAGTCTGCGGCACACCTCGAGGCCGTCCATCGAGGGCAGCCCGAGATCGAGGACGAGCAGGTCGACGCGGTCGGCACTGGTGGCGTCGAGGACGGACGGCCCGTCGGTGACCACCTTGACCTCGTAGCCTTCGCGTTCGAGCGCCCGGGACAGCGGTTCGGCGATGGCGGGGTCGTCTTCGGCAAGTAGGACCATGCTCACCTGGTCAACTTTACGACCGTTAGCCGTGAAACCATCGTGACCGTGCCTGGATACCGTCATGATCTTGACCTCGCCACCCGGCTGGCCGACGCGGCCGACACCATCACGACCGCCCGGTTCCGGGCGCTGGACCTCGCCGTCGAGCGGAAACCGGACCGCACGCCGGTCACCGACGCGGACACCGCCGTCGAGGACGCGATCAGGGAGATCCTGAGCGCGGAACGGCCCGGCGACGACGTCGCGGGCGAGGAACGCGGCGGCACCGCGGGCGCCACCGGCCGGGCCTGGGTACTCGACCCGATCGACGGAACCAAGAACTTCCTGCGCGGGGTACCCGTCTGGGCGACCCTCATCGCCCTGGTGGAGGACGGCTCACCCGTGGTGGGGATGATCAGCGCCCCGCTGCTCGGCCGCCGCTGGTGGGCCGCGCTCGGCGAAGGCGCCTGGCTGCGCGACGCCGCGGGGGAGCGGCGGCTCTCGGTGTCGGCGGTGTCGTCGCTCGAGGACGCGTACGTGTCCACCACCGACCTCGGCTCGTGGACCGAGTACCACTCGCGCGAGCGCTACCTGCAGTTCGTCGACGCGTGCTGGGAGAGCCGGGCGTTCGGCGACTTCTGGCAGCACTGCCTCGTCGCGGAGGGCGCGCTGGACGTCGCCGCGGAGTGCATCGTGAACCCGTGGGACGTCGCCGCGGCGCAGATCATCGTGACCGAGGCGGGCGGGCGGTTCACCGACCTCTCGGGGGAGCCGCGCTACGACACCGGGAGCGCGCTCTCCACCAACGGCCTCGTCCACGACGCCGCCCTCTCCCACCTACGCCGCTGACGTTCCGTGGGGGCCTCCTTGAGGGACTCTGGGTCCCTCAAGGAGGCCCCCACGGACCTTCGAAGGGGGAGCAAGGGACCTTTGCTATCGCTTGCCGGGCGGACCGGGGCGGGGTCAGCTGGGCAGGAGGCCGACGGCGCCGCGGGCGACCTGCGCCCAGGCGAGACGGCCGAACAGGTAGTGGCACGCGACCTGTTCGCTGCTGAACCGCGCCCAGTCGTACCGGTTGCCCTGCTCGCGCCAGAACACCTCCCACGAGGCCCCGGCCGCGTCGTCGTCCGTCCGCAGGACACACCAGGCGTTGTCGGCCTCGGCCCCGATCGACACCACCTCGGGCGGCACACCCAGCGCGTCGAGCCAGCGCACGATCGACTGCGTGTTCATCGCGTTTCCCCCGTGATGTCGGCCAGGAATCCCAAGGTGACCAGCTCGTCAGCGCTCAGCACGGCACGCAGCCGCGTCCCGCCGCCCGGCTGCCCGAACCATTCCGCCGACACCGAACGCCACATCGGCACCGGGCGCGTCACGCGGTAACGCCGATACCCGGCCTCCAGCGCCGACGGCGGCAGCGAACGCCGCGCGAAGGGCGTGCCGTCGACGGCGAAGACGCGGCCCTCGGCGCCGCCGAAGCGGTCGAGCAGCGCGCCTTCCGGCAGGAGGACGGGCTCGGCCGCGTCGAGGCCGCCGTCGGGGAACAACGCGCCGGGCGGCCAGCCCTGGTCCTCGACGCCGGTGGCCGGTTCGTAGTCCTCGGACAGCTCCGGGGGCGGCGCGACCGAGGGCACCGTGGCCGAACGACGGAAACCGGCACGGACGTTCTCGTACGCCGAGGCGTCGTCGAGCAGCGCGGCGTCCGGGTGCTCGAACGGTCCGGCCGCGACGGCGTCGCCGGGCAGCGGCAGTTGCCGGGCGGGCCGGTCGGTGGCGACCGGCAGGTGGCCGATCGGGAACATGTGCACGAGGAAGAGCGCGACGACGCTCTCCCGTTCGGTTCGCGGCGCCCCCAGCGGCGGCTTGCCGGGCGGAGCCGCCGACGGCGGAACGACAGGGGGCGGAACGGGCGGCGGGGAGACCGGCGGGGCCACCGGGGCCACCGGGGCCACCACCGCCGACGGCCACGGCGCGGGCGCGCCGAATCCGGACGGCGGCGTGGGCACCTCGTCGAAACCCCGCGAGTCGAGCAGGCCGCCGTACTGCGACGGCAACTGGACCGGGCCGGTCTCCACCTCGGTGTCGCCCGGTTCGGGCTGCGACGGCACGTCGGCCACGGCACCCCCTCCGGCTCGGTCCTCCCGCCGTCGGTCAGACGGGCGGTATCACGTTCGACGCATCTTGCACCCACCCGGTTCCGTCCGCAGCGGACATTTCCCCGAACGAGGGAGGAGTCACTCGATCGTTGGCGCCGTAACCCCCATCCGGGCGGTCACGGTCCGTCCGCCGCGGGTCACTTCGCCAGCGCGTTGACCACCCGGGACGGACTCGGCCTGCCGAGCTTCCCTGCCATCCAGACGCTGGTCTCGACGAGCGCGTCCAGGTTCGCGCCGTGCTCGATGCCCAGCCCGTCGAGCAACCACACGAGATCCTCGGTGGCGAGGTTCCCGGTCGCCGACTCCGCGTACGGGCAGCCGCCGAGCCCGCCCGCCGAGGAATCCACAGTGGACACTCCACAGTGGAGCGCGGCGAGGGTGTTCGACAGGGCCTGGCCGTAGGTGTCGTGGAAGTGCACCGCGAGAGCGCCGACATCGGCACCGGCTTCGCGATAGCCCGAGATCAGCGCTTCGACCTGTCCCGGGGTGGCGACGCCGATCGTGTCGCCCAGCGAGAGCTGGGAGCAGCCGAGGTCGAGCAATCGCTTGCCTGCCTTGACGACCTGCTCCGCCGGAACCGGGCCTTCCCACGGGTCGCCGAAGCACATCGACAGGTACCCGCGCACGTCCAGTCCTTCGGCACGGGCGCGGGTGACGACCGGCTCGAACATCGCGAACTGTTCGTCCACAGTGGAATTGAGGTTGCGCTGCGCGAACGTCTCGGTGGCGCTGGCGAAGATCGCGATGTGCGCGACACCGGCGTCCAGCGCGCGGTTCAGGCCGCGCTCGTTCGGCACCAGCACGGGATAACGGACGCCCTCGCGGCGATCGAGGCCCGCGAGCAACTGCTCCGCGTCGGCCAGCTGCGGGACCCACTTCGGGTGCACGAAGCTGGTCGCCTCGAGTGTGGTGAGCCCGGCGGCGGCGAGCCGGTCGAGGAACTCCAGCTTCACCTCGACCGGGACGACCGCCCTCTCGTTCTGCAGCCCGTCCCGGGGCCCGACCTCCCAGATGGTCACCCGCTCCGGCAGTCCCGAGGCCGACGGGACGACGTCCGGCAGTCCTGCTTCGCGCGCGCCCATCAGGCCCTCCGGTTCCCGCGCCGCGGGTGGCTCTGCGGCGGCAGGGGCTCGGTGTCCTGCGGCCCCGCCTCGCGGTAGTCGTCGTACGGGTTGTCGTTGACCTCGCGGTAGATCACCGTGTGCACGTGCTCGACCCGCGGGATGTCGTCGAAGCGCAGCGGCTCGTGCGAGGCCGACTCGATGATGAGCGTGCCGCAGCCGAAGATCCGGTCGGTGAGCCCGTGTTCGAACTGCACGCTGTTGATCCGCGACATCGGGATGTCGATCCCGGTGCGCTTGAGTACGCCCTCGCGCGCGATCAGCCGGTCGGTGGTGACGATGAAGTGCGTCGTGCGCCAGCGCACGAGCGGGGTCAGGAAGAGCCACACCACCAGCACGAGCGCCACGACGCCGAGCGCGATCAGCCCGACGGAGTTCCACGGCGACGACGCGTCCTTCGCCAGGATGGCGAGCCAGGTGCCGCCGCCGAGGACCACGAGCAGCGCGATGACGGGCCAGATCAGCATCTTGAAATGCGGGTGACTGTGCACTACGACGTGCTCTTGCTCGCTGAGCAAATCGTCCGGATAGGCCACGGCGGACGCTCCCAAGGTGTTATGCGGCGCTGGTGCCTTCACCGTACCGGCGGGACCCCCGCTCGCGACCGGGTGACGCGGCGTTTCCCTCAGGCGGGGCGAACGTGCACGACGTCACCCGCGAAGACGGTGTGCCTGCGCCCGTCGGCGACGTCGACCTGCAGTTGCCCGGCGGCGTCGACGTCGGCGGCCCGGCCGGACAGCGTGCTGCCGTCCGGCAGCTGGACCTCGACGTCCTGGCCGAGCGTGGCGCAGTGCTGCCGGTATTCGCCCAGCAGCCCGGCCTCGGTGAGGTCGCCCCCGGCGAGGCGCCAGCGGCGCTCCCGGTCGTCCAGTTCGGTGAGCAGCAACGCCGCGATCTCGCCGCGGTCGGTGCTGGTCGCCCCCTGTTCCGCCAGCGACGTGGCGGGCAGCCCGCCCGCACCGGCCGGGACGTTCTCGCCGAGTGGCAGCACGTTGAGCCCGATTCCGAGCACCACCGAGGCGTCGTCGCCGGCGACCGCGTCGGCGAGAATGCCCGCGCATTTCGCGCGCGAAGCCCCGGCGAGGACGTCGTTGGGCCACTTCAGCACCGCGTCCACGCCGAGCCGTTCGGCGACCGCGCGGACGGCGAGCCCGGCGACGATCGACAGCGAGCCCAGCGCCGTGAACGACACGCCGTGCGGCCGCAGCGCGACGCTGAGATACAGCCCGGACCCCTTCGGCGAGACCCAGGAACGGGCCCGCCTGCCGACCCCGGCGGTCTGTTCCTCGGCGAGCAGCACGGTCCGGTCGGCGGCGCCCTTCGCGACGGCTTCCCGCAGGTCGGCGTTGGTGGAGCCGGTGCTGGGCACGACCTCGACCGCGGCGTACCGGTCGCCGAGCCGGTCCCGCAGGAGCGCACCATCGATGGACGACATGCGCCCACAATATGAGAGTCCCCCTAACGCGCAAGCTGTCCGCTCGTTAGGCAGGAGTGGGCTCTTCTAACCTGGACGACGTGACGCCGCCCGAACCCGCGCCCGAAGCCGCTCCGAAACCGACTTCCTGGGCCCGTGGCGCGGCTCTGCGCGGGCTGGTCGCCCTGCCACTGGTGGCCGGGCTGGCCACCGCGGGCTGGTTGGTGACCCGTGGCGAGGACACCCCGGCAGCCGCGCCGCCGCCCGTCCCGGTGCCCGCGGCGAACGCCGGTGCGGCCGCGTCCGGCCCGTCCGTGCTCGAGGTGAGCGCGCCGGTCAAGGCGAAGGAGCCGAGCCAGGGCGGGGCGAGCGGCGGCCGGAACCCGCTCCAGGACTGGGCCGACAAACTGGCCGGACCGCTCGACATCCCGGCGAACGCGCTCATCGGCTACGCCAACGGCGAGCTCCAGTTGCGTTCCGAACAGCCGAGCTGCCATCTGTCGTGGGTGACGCTGGCCGGGGTCGGCGCGGCGAGCTCGAATCACGGCCGGACCGCGGATCCGCAGCACGGACCGCTCGGCCTGTCCCCGGCGCAGTGGAGCAAATACGGCGGTGGGACGCCCGGGATCGCGAAGCCCGTGGTGACCGACCCCGACGCGGCGTCGGTCGCGGCGGGCCGCGCGCTGTGTGCGGGCGGAGGCGACCTCGGTGGCGGCAACGGCTGGTGGAAGGCCGTCGCGAACTTCAAGAATCCCGGCGGCGGCAACGACACCGAGCTGTTCCGCCAGCGTGTACTCGGCAACGCCCAGCTGTACGCGACGCTTTCGCTCGACCCGGCGAAGTCCGGGACTCCGGCGGTGCGCGCGACCCGGTTCGCGCTCGGCCAGCTCGGCCTTCCCTACGTCTGGGGCGGCAACGGGCCCGAGGCGGGTTCCGCCGGGTTCGACTGCTCCGGGCTGACCAAGGCCGCCTACGACAGCGCGGGCGTCGCGTTGCCGCGGACGGCGCACACCCAGTACCTCGCGACCCAGCGCGTGCCGGGGGAGCCGACGCTCGGCGATCTCGTCTTCTACGGCAATCCCGCCGTCGACATCCACCACGTCGGCCTCTATCTCGGCAACGGCCTGATGATCAACGCGCCGACCGAGGGACAGGCGATCCAGATCCACACGTACCACACGCGGGGCGACGACTACGCCGGCGCGGGCCGGCCCGCCTAGAATTCCTGCCGGAGCAGGTTTTCATGGCTGATTACCCGGTAGCGACGGCTCGCACGCCGCGAAGGACGATGTCGAGAACGGCGTCGGACTCAGTGCGGGCGGCCTGTGGATCGGCGGCTCGGGCGATGTACAGCGCTGCGCCGTAGAGGCCCCCGAGCGCGACGTGTGCCAAGGGGTCGAGCGCGACATCCGGCAAGGCGGCGCTGTCCACCAGCGGGGTCAGCACGGTACGCAGCATCGGAAGTTCGACGCCTTCGAGACCGCCTTCCCACGAGTTCGCGGCTTGCACCGCCACGCTGTCGATGATCACGACCCGCCGGAACGCCGGCTGCAAGCAGGCGTCGAGGAACGCGGACAAGCCCGCCCGCACCGCGGCCCACGGCTCCTGTTCGGCCAGCGCCGCGGTCAGCACAGCTTCGGCGGTTTCGTCCAGCACCACGTCGTAGACCGCCTTGAACAGCGCGTCCTTGCCGCTGAAGTGGTGATAGAGCGCGCCCTTCGCGATACCGGCGCGCCGCACGATGTCGTCGATCGCGGTGGCTGCGTAGCCCTGCTCGACGAATCGCTCCCGTGCGATCCCGACCAGCAGCTCACGCGTGGCCTCCGCTTGCCGTTCCCGTAGCCGCTTGACACTCACCGGCGCGAGCATACAGACTGACTATCGGTCGGTGAACGACCGTCGGTCGGTTTGGGGGCTACGATGAACACACTTCCGCCCGGACAACGCCGTGTGGACGGATTTCCGCGCTTCGGAACACATCTGCACCGGCCGCCACCTCCCGTACCCGAGGACCCCGTTATCGCTCTGAGCGGTGCGGTGCGCGGACGCCCGGAGGTGCGGCTGGCGGAACTGTCCGACCTGCCCCGGCGTGAAATCGTCGCCGACTTCCATTGCGTAGCCGGCTGGACCGCGACCGGCCTGCGCTGGGAAGGCGTGCGCTTCGCCGACTTCTACCGCCGGTTCGTCGAACCCGTGCTGGAGCCGGACAGCACGGTCACTCACCTTGCGTTCGAAGGCCTCGACGAGGTCGCATCCGTGGTCGAGTTGCGGGACGCGCTCGCCGACGATGTCCTGCTGGCTGACCGGTTGAACGAACGACCTCTCGCCGGCGACCACGGTGCGCCGATACGGCTGATCTGCCCGGCGCAGTACGGCTACCTGAGCACCAAGCACCTTTGCCTCATCGAAGTGTGCTCGACGCTGCCGGTACACCGTCTTGGCACCGGCGTCCTCGACCGGCTGATCGAAGCGCATCCGCGGGCGCGCGTCTGGCACGAGGAACGCCACGCCCGCATCGCCGGACGGCTGGTCCGGCCGTTCTATCGCGCCCTCATCCGGCCGATCCGCTATCTCTGCTCGAAAGGAGCGCAGGACACATGAGAACCTCCGGCGACGCGCTGAAAGCCCGGCGATGGATCATCGACGACATCGTCCGCGACTTCGACGTCGAGGACGTCTGGGCCCTTCCCATCGAGGGCGGGCCAGACGACTTCGAGGCCGTCATCGACCTCATGCACTCCATCGACTTCCCCGGGGCGGCGCCGCTTCCGGTGCGCCTGCTGTGGGGCATTCGCGACCTGCTCGGCCGCATGTTCGGACTGGGGCGCATCTCGACATCGGCGGACGACGCGGGCGCCTGGCCGCCCGTGCCCGGCACCGGCGAGCGGTCGCTGATCGGCCGGGTGCCGGCGGAACTTCGCGACACGGCAACGGATTCTCGCCTCGCGGACAAGCCGTTCCGCCCGCTGTATCGCGCCGGCACCGAGCTCGCCGACGAGATATCCAACCGGACGATGTACGGCGTGATGCACCTGGCCTGGGTGGACCAGGGCGGCGGCCGGTACCAAGCCCACATGACCGTCTACGTCAAGCCACGCGGCGCCGTCGGCAAGGCGTACATGGCTTTCATCAAGCCGTTCCGCTACGCGATCATTTATCCGGCACTCATGCGGTATCTCGGCCGGTACTGGGCCGAACGACGCGGCGCACGCTAGCCGGGAGTGCGAAATTCACCGGCGGGCTCCTGTTCCGGTGCCCCGATCGCGTGGGTGACCGGGGTAGCGACGACCGCGTTGATCTGCGACGATGCTCTACCGTCACGAGCCCTACCGTCCTCAGCAAGGAGCATCCGGTGGCCTCCACATTGAACCCCTACCTCGGTTTCACCGACAACGCGCGCCAAGCGATGGAGTTCTACAAGAGCGTGTTCGGCGGCGACCTGACGTTGAACACTTTCGGCGACTTCGGCAATCAGGAAAACGCGGACAAGATCATGCACGCCCTGCTGAAAACGCCCAGCGGGTTCACGCTCATGGCCGCCGACACCGTGCCGGGCATGGAACGCGGTAGCGGCAGCAGCATTTCCGTGAGCGTGAGCGGGGACGATTCCGACGAACTGCGGGGATACTGGGAAAAACTCTCCGAGGGCGGCAATGTCGCCGTGCCGCTGGAAAAGCAGGCCTGGGGCGACGAATTCGGCATGTGCGTCGACCGGTTCGGCATCACCTGGATGGTCAACATCACCCAGGGCTGAAACGGCGAAGGTCCGTGAATGCCACATTGAGGTTTTCTTGCTAAGGGTGCTGGGGCCGTGTGTGTTGCCGGTTGTGTTGTAGGACGCCTGGGGTGCGCTGGCCTGGGGTGCGACAAGGGTGTCCCTGGGTGCGGTGGATGCACCCAGGGCGTCCCTCTGACTGGCCGCGCACGAACCGACACCCATCGCCCGATGTCGCGAACGCTCCGTTGTCGACGATGAACGTCCCGAACGGAGCGTTCGCGACACACACCCCGGGC
>NZ_JBHYIQ010000130.1:0-8467 GCF_042739895.1 Amycolatopsis sp. NPDC059021 | reverse complement strand
CGCCGGGTCCCGCCGTCGCCGCGCCCCCACAACACCCCCCCGCTCGCGCTGTCGACGTTTCCGCGGTTTCCGCTCTCTGACGCGCCGGCCCCCGCCCCCCCCCGACACACACCCCGGGCCCACCGCATGCCGTGAAGGCCTCCTTCACAGCGCTCAACGCCGCGAAGGACCCCTTCACCACACCACCAAGCCCCCGGGAAAGCACCCACCAGCAAAACCGCACCCCCCGCACCTACCGACAAAACCTCAATTGAGGGACTCGGAATCCGTCAATGTGGCATTCACGGAGCTGCCTCTCACTCCGCGGCGAGCGAGATCGCGATCTCCTCCAGGACGTTCATCTGCTCCTGCATGCCGATCTCCATACCGGAGCCGAGGATCGTGTCGCGCAGTTCCTTGCCCGACGTCTGCACCAGGATTGACAGCGTCGTGCGACCGTCCACTTCGGTGAACGTGATCGTGTTCACCGGCGCGCCCGCATCGTCCGCAGCGTCCACATCGGACGCTTCGGTGCCCGGCTGTTCGAAGACCTCGGTCATGACGAGCCGCTCGTCCGGCACGATTTCCCGGTACTCGCCGTGGAAAGCGACCTGAAAACCGCCGTTGGCCGTTATGACGTACCGCCAGCGGCCGCCGACCCGCAGATCGATCTCGACGTCGGTCGTCGTGCCGCGGTGCCCGCTCCACCACCGCCGCACCAGCTCGGGTGTCGTGTACGCGCGGTAGACCAGGTGCTTCGGCGCGTCGAACTCCCGCGTGATCAGGATCTGCTCGTCCGAAGGCAGGGTGATCTTCGCCTTCTTGCTCGTCGTCTCCGGCATTTCAGCTCTCCTCGTCCTTCAGTTCCAGCAGTACGGCGTCCAGTCGATCGAACCGCTCCGACCAGGTCCGTTCGTACTTCTTCACCCAGTCGTGGATGGGTTTGAGTGCGTGGCCGTTCAGCCGGTACAGCCGCTGCCGTCCTTCGTCGCGCACGTCGACCGCGCCCACCTCGCGCAACACCCGCAGATGCTTCGACACCTGCGGCTGGGTGAGCCCGAGCAGGCGCACCAGATCGTTCACCGGACGTTCGCCGGCCGCGAGGACGTCCAGGATCTCCCGCCGCCGGGGTTCGGCCACCGCGTTGAACGCGTCCGCCGTCGTCGCTGCTCGTGCCACGAGGACAATCATATGCCGATATGGGTATGCGTCAACCCTCTTGCTCACGGGTCCGATCCCGTGATCTGATTCCGGCAGCGTCGCGGTGTACCCGGCTCGAAGACCGCCGAGGGCATGGAGGCGCCGAATCCCGGGAAGATCCGTGGAATACCCTCTTGACCCCGGCGGCCGTCCGAAGGCCCTCGGGCATCAGCTGATCGAAGTCCATCTCCTGCTCCGCGAACAACTCGCCGAACTCCGTGCGGATGTCGAGTCCTTTCTCGACGGTCGCGCCGGGAAGCCGCGGTCGCTGCGCGCACACTGCCTGGCGTTCTGTTCCGCGGTGACCCGCCATCACACCGGCGAGGACGGGGAGGTGTTCCCGGCGCTCGCGCAGCGGTTCCCCGAACTGCGCCCGGTGCTGGACGAGCTGGCCCGCGATCACCGGGTGGTGACCGGGATGCTGGCCGAACTCGAGACACTGCTCGGCGGACTGCGCCGGGACGCGGGCCCGGCCGAGGTGCGGCGTGTCCGCGCCGAGCTGGACGGGCTGTCCGCGTTGCTGGAATCGCATTTCGGCTACGAGGAGAAGCGGATCGCCTCGGCGCTGGACGCGGTGGCCGCCCGCTGGCAGGACACCACGCCGTCGTTCCTGGATCTCAGGCCCGGTCGGCCGTGAGGTCGAGCCGGAACGTCAGGTACCGCCCGGTCATGCCCTTCATCTTGGTGACACCGAACGCGTAGCGATCGACGCGGCAGGTGGCCCGCAGTTTCAGCCGGGAATCCGCCGTCCGCGCGGATTCGACGCGCAGTTCGAGTTCGTTCGAGTTCCCGCGCACCGTGAGCGAGCCGTGCAGGAACCAGCCTTCTCCGGTTCGCGCGAGCCGGGTGGAGGTGAACGTGATGTCGGGGTGTCTATCGGCGTCGAGGTACTGTCCTGATCGGACAGTGCGGTCACGTGCGGGGTTACCGGTGTCGAAGCTCTTCGCCGGGATCTTGGCCCACGCCGAGGATTCCGTCACGGGGTCGGCCACCCGGATGAAGCCTTCGCGCAGCGCAAATGTGCCGTGTGCCGGGAGGAGGCCGAAAACGTGCCTGGTGCCGAACGAGATCGTCGAGCGGCCGGGGTCGATGCGGTAGGTGCCCTCGGCCGGGATCTCCACACTGTCCTTTGTGGATACTGTGCGCTGCATGGGTTTCTCCTTGTCGGGGTTCAGGAACGGACGGCGCTGCCCGCGATGTGCGGGACGGGAACGCCCAGCGGGCCGGGCAAGGTGAACCGGTACGGCTCGACGATGTCGAAACCGGCGCGCGTGATGGCGGCCTCGCTGTCCCGGTTCGGGCGGCACGAGCCGGGGCGCCTCGTGAACAGTGCCCAGACGTCCTGGCCGCGACGGACCCAGGAGCCCGGCGGCGCGGCGACGTGTTCGCCGAAGACGTACTTCCCGCCGGGGCGCAGAACGCGGTGCAGCTGCGCGAGCACGGCGTCGGGATCGTCGACCGAGCAGAGCACGAACGTCGCGACGGCGGCATCGGCGAACCCGTCGGGCAGGTCGATCCGTTCGCCGCGTCCCGGCAGCACGAGGGCACGGCGGCCGAGCCGTTCGGCCGCGCGCCGGGTCCGCTCGCGGTTGCCCGCGTCCGGCTCGATGCCGATCCAGCGCACTCGCGGCGTGTAGAACGGCAGATTGACGCCGCTGCCGGGGCCCAGTTCCAGCACGGTGCCCCGCAACGGGCCGAGCAGCGCCGGTCGCAGCGTGCCGGGACCGGCCCCCAGGATCGTGGTCATGGTGGAAGCCTCGCTGCCCGGACGTCTCCGGCACATCGGCCGCGTGGCCGTGGCGGGGCCTCCTCCGGTCGGGGGCCATGTCGACTTTGGTCGCTGTCACCGGTCCCGGCCCGGCCGTACGCTCGGGCCGTGCACGAGGGACAGTCCTGTGAGCGGCGGATGATCTGGCCCGCCCTGGCGGTCGGCGTCTGTGTCGCGGCGACCGCCTGGGGCGAACACGTCTCGGGCATCGATCCGCGGTGGCTCGTGCTCGACCTCGTGCTCGGGCTGGGCGGCTGCGCCATGGTGCCGCTGCTGAACCGCGGGCCCGTCGCCGTCACGCTGGTGCTCGTCGTGCTGGCCGCGGTGTCGCCGACCGCGACGCCGCCGTACAGCGTCGGCCTGCTGCACACCGCCCGGTGCCGCCGGAACGCGCTCGCCATCGGCGTGGCACTGGCCGGAGTCGCGGCGCACGCGCTGCGCGGCGTGTGGCGGCCGATGGCCGGGCTGAGCTACGTATGGTGGCTGGTGCTGGTCGTCCTCGGGCACGCCGCGTTCGTCGGCTGGGGTGCGCTGGCGGCGGCGCGGCACGCACTGATCGCGTCGCTGCGGGAACGCGCTCGCCGCGCCGAAGCCGAGCAGGGGCGCCGCGTCGCCGAGGCGCGGGCAGCCGAGCGCACCCGGATCGCCAGGGAGATGCACGACGTGCTCGCGCACCGGCTGTCGCTGTTGGCGACCTACGCGGGCGCGATGGAATTCCGGCCGGACAGTTCGCCCGAGCGGCTCTCCGACGCGGCCGGCGTCGTCCGGGCCACCGCGCACCAGGCACTGAACGAACTGC
Organism: Amycolatopsis sp. NPDC059021; assembly: GCF_042739895.1. NCBI lineage: Bacteria > Bacillati > Actinomycetota > Actinomycetes > Pseudonocardiales > Pseudonocardiaceae > Amycolatopsis > Amycolatopsis sp. NPDC059021. Next base: position 4,721 of record NZ_JBHYIQ010000130.1, on the reverse strand, counting down.
GGGACGTCATCGTGTTGCTGCGGGACGAGGACACCGCGGCGGACGGCGCCGAGCGGCCGGTGCCGGTGCTGGCCGATCTGCCCGAGCTGGTCGAGGAGTCCCGGTCGGCCGGGACTCCGGTCGAGGTGCAGGACGCCGTGGCCGAACCGGCCGCCCTGCCGGGGACGACCGGGCGGACGGCCTACCGCGTCGTGCAGGAGGCGCTGACCAACGCCCGCAAACACGCTCCCGGCCGGCCGGTGCGGATCGCGCTTGACGGTTCGCCGGGAACCCGGCTCGTCATCGCCGTGTCGAATCCCCTGCCCGGCACCCCGGCGGAGCTCGCGATTCCCGGGGCGGGCACCGGCCTGGTCGGCTTGACCGAGCGGGTGCGGCTGGCCGGGGGCGAGCTCGACCACCAGGCCACGCCGGAGGAGTTCCGGCTTTCGGCCTGGTTACCGTGGCCCGCATGAGTGCAACGATCCGGGTTCTTGTCGTCGACGACGACGCGCTGGTGCGAGCCGGGTTGACGATGATGCTCGACGGCGCCGACGGGATCACCGTGGTCGGCGAGGCGGGCGACGGCGACGAACTCCCCGCTGTGCTCGACGCGCATCCCGCCGACGTCGTGCTGATGGACATCCGCATGGCGCGGGTCAACGGGATCGCCGCCACACGGCGCACGCGGGCTCGTGCCGAGCCGCCCGAGGTCGTCGTGCTCACCACGTTCGACACCGACGAGAACGTGCTGCGTGCACTGCGCGCCGGGGCGAGCGGGTTCCTGCTCAAGGATTCCCCGCCCGCCGACATCGCCGACGCCGTCCGCCGGGTCGCCGCCGGCGATCCGATCCTCTCGCCCCGCGTCACCCGGCGGCTGATGGACCGCGCCGCCACCGAAGCGGGTGCGTACGACCGCGCTCGCGCGGCCCTGGCCGCACTGTCCACAAGGGAGCACGAGGTCGCCGTCGCGGTCGGCCAGGGGCGGACCAACGCCGAGATCGCCGCCGAGCTGTTCGTCAGCGTGGCCACGGTCAAGGCCCACATCACCCGGATCCTGACGAAGCTCGAGCTGGGCAACCGCACCCAGATCGCCCTGCTGGTGCACGACGCCGACCTCTGCTGAATCGTCCACTGTGGACGTCAGCGGCGGGCGGGCGGACTCCCGAGGCCGGCGTCCCGCGCCCGGACGATGGCCTCCGCGCGGTCGGCGACGTGGAGCTTGCTGAACACGTTCGAGATGTGGTTGCGCACGGTCTTCGGGCTCAGGCACAGGGTGCTGGCGATGAAGGCGTTGCTGTGCCCGCTCGCGATGAGTTCGAGGACCTCGCGTTCGCGGCCGGTCAGCTCCGGGAACACCGGGTTGGTGCTGGGCAGCGGCTGGTTGAAGAAGCCGAGGACGCGGTTGGCGATGTCGGGGCCGAAAATGGCCTCGCGCCGGGCGACCGCCTGCACCGCGCGGATGATCTCGTCGGGTTCGGCGTCCTTGAGCAGATAGCCGCGCGCGCCCGCGCGCATCGCGGCGAACACCGATTCGCTCTCGTCGGCCATCGTCAGCATGAGCACGCCGACCTCCGGGCATTCGGCCACGATGTGCCGGGTCGCCTGGATGCCGGACAGGTCGGGCAGGTGCAGGTCCATCACCATGACGTCGGGATGCAGCGCGGCGGCGGCGCTGACCGCCTGCGCCCCGCTCGACGCCTCACCGACCACCTCGATCCCCGGCTCGGCGGCGAGCAGCGTGCACACCCCGAAACGGAAGAGCGGATGGTCGTCCACGACGATCACGCGAAGCCGGTCGGTCATGTGGTCTCCTTCGGCGTCGAAGATCAACCTCGAAAGGCCGGCGCCGGGAAGGCTGTCTCTTCGCCGTCCACGCCGCACACCGTCCGGCCCGAATTAAACACATGGTGAGTATCTCGCGGCGGCAGCGGACGGCCCAAGTGCTTTGGCCCACCGGAGCAAGGGGGAACACCCGTTCGGCCCAGTGGGAGGGGGAGCAAGGGACCTTTACTGCCGCCAAGCGATAGTAAAGGTCCCTTGCTTCGCGCGTACAGAGAGTCGTCAGGCGCCGAGGAACGTTGCAACGTTCTCGTGAGCCCAGTCGGCGAAGGTGAGCGGGGCGCGGCCGAGCAGGCGCTCGACGGTGTCGAAGACGACGTGCTCGTGGGCGTTCGACTCGCGTTTGAGCTCGAAGAACCCGTCGATCGTCGCGGCGGGCCAGCCGTAGGAGAGCATGCGCGCACGGGTCTCTTCGACGGTTTCGAACACGATCTTCAGCGGACGTCCCAGCGCCGCGGAGAGCGTCTCGACCTGCTGTTCCGCGCTGAGCGAAACGCCTCCGCTGAGCGGATACACCTGGCCGTCGTGGCCCGGTCCGGTCAAGGCGAGCGCCGCCACCGCGGCGATGTCGCGGACGTGGATCAGCGCCGAATCCGGGTCACCCTCGGTGACGAGGACGGTGTCGTGCTCCCGGATCGACGGCAGCCAGCCGAACCGGTTGTCCATAAACGCGCCGGGGCGCAAGATCGTCCATTCCGGTCCAGCCTCGCGGACGGACTGCTCCGCTTCCGCGTGACCTCGGGTGATGGCGTCCTGCTGTCCGAAGTGGACACAACTGGTCGAGAGCTTGACCAGCCGGGTCACCCCGGCGGCGGCCGCGGCTTCGGCGACGGTGATCTCCCGGCCGGGGCCGTGGCCAGGAGTGAGCAGGAAGACCCGCTCGACGCCGTCGAGCAGGCGCGGCAGTTCCGAGGGACGGTCGAGGTCGCCCTCGACGACCTCGGCTCGCGGGTCGATCCGCGCGCGGGCCGCGTCGCGGGTCAGTGCCCGGACGGTGGCGCCGGTGTCGAGCAGGGCGGGAACGAGTTCGCGGCCGACCTTTCCGGTGGCGCCGAGAACCAGAATCATGAGATTTCTCCTTACTGGATAACGAAAGTTCAGTGCTTCGAGCGGAGCTGCACGCGCGGCAGCGCGAGGGTGGCGACCAGCCCGATGGCGAGCGCGGGGAGCATCGCGAGGAACACGCCGTGTGTCGCGGCGGCGTAGTGCCCGGTGTCCAGCTCGGCGCTGAACACCGCGCCGAGCGCGACCGGCCCGAGTGCGGAACCGAGCGAGCGGAACAACGCGACGGTGGCCGACACCGCGCCGAGGTCCTCCCGTGCGGCGGTGTTCTGCGCGGCGAGCGAGAGCACCTGGATGTTCAGTCCGGCGGCGAGTCCGAACACCGTGAGGCAGCCGATGACGGCAGGCAGCGTGCTGTGCTCGTCGAGCGTGGTCATCGCGAGGACCGCGAGCAGGCCGAGCGCCATGCTCGTGATCGGCGCCCAGCGATAGCGGCCGGTGCGGCTGATGAGCCGTCCGGAGACGACCGACGAGACCGCGACCGCGAACGTCATCGGGACCAGCAGCACCCCGGCGGTCGCCGGATCGGCCCCGGCTACCTTCTGGAGGAACACCGCGAGGTAGTTGACCGAGCCGAGGAAGGCGAATCCGGCCAGCAGGCTCAGCACGGCGGACAGCGTGAAGGTGCGGTCGGCGAACAGGCGGAGCGGCAGCACCGGCGCTGTCGCGCGTCGCTCGACCAGGACGAAGGCGATCGCCAGCACTACGCCGAGCGGGACCGACCACGGCGTCAACAGGGTGAGGCCGGTGATCGCGCCGCCCAGCAGGAGCACGCCCGCGATGTCGAACGGCGAGTCGCGACGTCGCTTCGGCAGCTGGAGGAACGTGGCCACAGCCACCAGGGCGAGCGCGCCGACCGGCAGGTTGATGAGGAAGATCCACCGCCAGCCGGCGACTTCGGTGAGCAGGCCGCCGGCGACGGGACCGGCCAGCGACGCGACCGCGAAGCACACCGAGAACCACCCGAAGTACTTCGCGCCTTCGCGCGGCGGGAAGAGTTCGCCGATCGTCGCACCCACCGAGACGAAGAGGCCGCCGGACCCGGCGCCCTGGAGCACGCGGGCGACGATGAGCGTGGTCGCGCGGCCGGCGAGCCCGCAGGCCAGTGACCCGGCGAGGAAGAGGACGAGCGCGGCGAGCAGGACACGTTTGCGGCCGAAGAGGTCACCGAGCTTGCCGTACACCGGCGCGGTGACGCTGCCCGCGAGCAGATAGGCCGTGGTGACCCAGGCGAACGAGCCGGTGCCGCCGAATTCGGCGGCGATCCCCGGCAGGGCGGTCGACACCGCCTGCGCGTCCAGCATGCCGAGGAAGACGGCGAGGAAAAGGCCCGTGAGGGCAAGGGGAATGCGGGCGCGCGGAGGCGCCACGGAAAGCGTGGTCAAGGAAAGTCCAATGCAGGAAAGAAGGGACGTGAGGGCCGGGCGCAGCTCAGTGCGCCCCGTCGAGACGGGAAAAGGTTCCAACCGTCACCCGCGCTGGGGTGCGGTCCTCTTCGCGCTCGGAAACCACCTCGGATTCGTCCCGCTCGGCCGGTCGACCCCGGCCGGCGTCCTTACGTGCCGGACAACTGACAGTCCATGACTCTAGACAACTACATGTCCGAAGACAAGCTCTTATTGGAGGACGGGCGTGGTGCTCGTGTCGCGAACGCGTCGTTGGGGACGCTCATCGTCCCCAACGCTCCGTTCGGGACCCCGGCTCGGGCTGGGGTGATGCCGAAATGGGACATTCGCGGCGTCGAGCGTCGGCAATTCGCCATTCGTGACATGCCGTGAAGGCCTCCTTCACGGCGCTCAGCGCTGTGATGGAGGCCTTCACAGCATTCGGGGTCGGTGGGG
>NZ_JBHYIQ010000129.1:10180-24974 GCF_042739895.1 Amycolatopsis sp. NPDC059021 | reverse complement strand
GGGGGGGGGGGGGGGGGGGGGGGGGGGGGGGGGCGGGGGGGGGGGCCGTTCCTCATGCCCCCCCTCGGGGGGGGGGGGGGCGGGGCCCCCTGTCGGGTGGTGTTAGGAGGTGGGTCGGCGACGGCGGCGGGCGCTGAGTAGCAGGAACGCGCCGAGCGTCAGGGTGAGCAGGCCGAGCGTGCCGAACGTGAGCGCGTCGACACCGGTGCTGGCCAGGCCGGAGCCGGAGCCCTGTCCCCCGCCGGGCCCCTGGTTTCCGGCAGGAGCGGCGTCCGGCGACGTGGGAGTGCCGGACTTGCCGCAGCTCGCGGGCTGGGCGGGCACGGCCGGTAGCGGCGCGTCACCGGGTTCGGCCTGGATCATCACCTGAGCGGGGTGGTCGGCGGGGCCGTAGACGTTGATCGCGGTCGGGTTGCCGTATTTGATCCGCCAGCCCTGCGGAGGCAGGAAATACAGCTGGTAGGCGGGACCCGGCACCACGTCGTGGAACTCGAAGTGCCCGTTCGCGTCGGTCGTCTGCTCACCGGCGACCGGGCAGTCCTGGTCGGAGACCAGCACGACCTTGACCCCGGCCACGCCCTGCTGCGGCCGCCCCTGGTTGTCGAAATTGACGGCGACGTCGCCGACGACCGTGGCCTTGGCACCCGGCACCGCCGCCCGGTCTTCGGCCTTCGCGTGGTTGTCGATGTCGACCTCGCGATAGCCGAAGTCACACGCGACAGCGACGTAACCCCGGTTGAAGGCGGCCTCGGGCACCGTCTCGGAGACGTCGAAGGTCCGGGTCTGCCCCGGCGCGATCGTCACGCCGCCCGCCGCGAGATCTCCCCAGCCGGGGCCACGGCCGTTCAGCATGTAGCCGTCACCGATGCGGTTGCACGCGGCCGCGATGCCGGTGAGCGGGATCGGGCCGGAGTTGGACAGCGTCACCGTGACGTGCGCGAGTTCGCCGGGCTTGTAGCTGCGCTGGGTGAAGGCCATCGACGCCTTCAGCGCGCCGTTCAGTGGTGGCGCTCCGCGGACGAGCAGATCCTTCGTGTCCGGTCCGATGTGGACGGTTTCGAACGGGATCAGCCAGCCGCCGGTCACCTCGCCACCGAGGTAGTAGTCCGCGGCAGGCGCGTCGAAAGCGAACTTCCCGTCGCCGTCGCTCGTAGCCGTGTATGTGCTTCCACTGTGGACATACCGCAAGGTGAGCTTGACGCCTGCCAGCTGTTCGCCGCCGTCGAGGACACCGTTGCCGTTCCGATCGCCGAAAACGACACCCGCCGCGTGACCGGCTCCCTTGGTCACGGCGACCTCGGAGTTGAACGTACCGGCACCGAACCCGGTCTCGTCGAACACGACTCCCCGCACGACCGCAGTGGCCTTTTCGAGATCCCGGACCTTTCCGGAGACCGGCAGTTCGTAGGTCGCCCCGGGGTCAAGTGTCAGGCCCGGCTTGCCCTTGAGCGGACCCCAGCCGGGGTCGTACGGGACCACCAGATCGGTCGGCTCGAGGATGTTCTGGAAGACAGTGAGACCGACGGCACGGGTCTCGCCGATGTTCTTCAGTTTGAGCGTGAACCGGACGTCCTCGTCCGTCCGGTACGACCCCTGCCCGAAGGTGACCGTCGCCTCGACCCGGGATCGCTGCACGGACTCGGCTTTCGGCTGCGGCGCAGCGGGCTGCGAACTCACCGCAGGCGGAGAACTCGGCACGGCCGAAGAGCTCGGCGCTGCCGAGGAATTCGGCGCACTGGGCTCCGGTGCGGAACTGCTCGACGACGGCGGAGCCGTGGACGGCGCGGTGGAAACAGGTGCCGGATCCGCTCCGGCCGGCGCGGCGAACACGCCGGTCAATGCCACCGCCGCGGCGAACGTGGCGAAGTAGCTCGCCACCGTCCGCGCGATGGGTCTTTCGCCAGGTAACTTGCTCACGCAGTATCACCCCTGATTACCCGATGGAACGCGCAAAGCCCCCGAACCGCGTAGAACCGGATCACTTTACCGAGATGCGCGAAAGGTGAATATCCGTTTCCGATGAGCGGTGCAGCACCGTGACGTTCCCCGGAAAAGCGAAGAGCCCCCGGCGGCTGCCGGGGGCTCTTCGAAAAGGGTGGATCAGCGGAAGTCGCGGCCGAAGTCGTAGTCGTCCAGCGGCACCGCGGCGCCCGGCGAGGAGCCGAACACATCCGGGGTGTAGTAGCCGTCGTCGTAGGACGGGATCGCGTAAGCGGCGACCCGCGCCTCCTCGGTCGGCTGCACCTGGATGTTGCGGTACTTGTTGATCCCGGTACCGGCCGGGATCAGCTTACCGATGATCACGTTCTCCTTGAGGCCCACGAGCTTGTCCGAGCGGCCGTTGATGGCCGCGTCGGTCAGGACGCGCGTGGTCTCCTGGAACGACGCCGCCGACAGCCACGAGTCCGTGGTCAGCGAGGCCTTCGTGATACCCATCAGCACCGGACGGCCCGAAGCGGGCTCGCCGCCCTCGGCGACCGCGGCCCGGTTCGTCGCCTCGAACTTGGTCCGCTCGGGCAGCTCGCCCGGCAGGAAGTCCGTGGCACCGGAGTCGATGATCGTCACGCGGCGCAGCATCTGCCGCACGATGACCTCGATGTGCTTGTCGTGGATCGACACACCCTGTGCCCGGTACACCTTCTGGACCTCGTCCACCAGGTGCATCTGCGCCTCGCGCGGCCCCATGACCCGCAGGACCTCGTGCGGGTCCGGCGTGCCTTCGAGCAGCTGCTGACCGACGTTGACGTGGTCGCCGTCGCCCAGCGGGCCGTTCGGGGTGTTCGCGAGCCGCTGCCGCTTGGACAGCTTGTCGAAGACGATCTCCTCGCCCCCGTCGTCCGGGATGAGGGTGATCTTCCAGAACCGCTCGCTCTCCTCGATCCGCACGCGGCCGTCGACGTCGGCGATGGGCGCCTTGCCCTTCGGGACGCGGGCCTCGAACAGCTCCTGGACACGCGGCAGACCGGTCGTGATGTCGTCACCGGCGACACCACCCTGGTGGAACGTACGCATCGTCAGCTGCGTACCCGGCTCACCGATCGACTGGGCGGCGACGATACCCACCGCCTCGCCGACGTCGACGAGCTGACCGGTCGCCATCGAGCGGCCGTAGCAGGTCGCGCAGATACCGACGGCCGACTCGCAGGTCAGCACCGAGCGGACCTTGACCTTCGAGATGCCGCTGCCGAGCAGTTTCTCGATGGCCGGGTCGCCCAGGTCGTCGCCGGCGTTGAGCACGACGTTGCCCTTGGCGTCCACCGCGTCCGTCGCGAGGTTCCGCGCGTACACGCTGGTCTCGACGTGCTGGTCGCGCAGCACCTTGCCGTCGCCGATGTCCTCGCCGATCGGCATGTTGATGCCGCGGGTGGTGCCGCAGTCGATCTCGCGGACGATGACGTCCTGCGAGACGTCCACCAGACGACGGGTCAGGTAACCCGAGTCGGCGGTACGGAGCGCCGTGTCCGCCAGACCCTTCCGGGCACCGTGCGTCGCGATGAAGTACTCCGCCACCGACAGGCCCTCACGGAAGTTGGCCTTGATCGGGCGCGGGATGTACTCACCCTTCGGGTTCGACACCAGACCACGCATGCCGGCCAGCGACCGGACCTGCGTCATGTTCCCCGCCGCGCCGGACTTCACGATCATGGCGATCGGGTTGTCGTCCGGCAGCGCCGTCTCCATGATCTTGTGGACCTCTTCGGTGGCCTGCGTCCACACCTTGACGAGCTCGTTGTTGCGCTCGGTGTGCGACAGCTGACCACGCTGGTAGCGCTTCTCGACCTGGTCGGCCTTGCCCTCGTACTCGTCGAGGATGGCCTTCTTGCCTTCCGGCACCAGGACGTCGGAGATCGCCACCGTGACGCCCGAGCGGGTCGCCCAGTAGAACCCGGCGTCCTTCAGGCGGTCCAGGGTCTGCGCGACCTGGGTCATCGAGTACCGCTCGGCGAGGTCGTTCACGATCGCGGCCTGCCGCTTCTTCGGCATCGGCTCGTTGATGAACGGGTAGTCCGCCGGCAGCAGCTCGTTGAACAGGACGCGGCCGAGGGTGGTCTCGGCCAGCCACGCCTTGCCCGGCTCCCAGCCGTTCTCCGCCAGCCGAGCCTCGTCGGCCTTGGCGGGCTGACGGTCGATGATGCGGATCTTGATCGGGGCGTGCAGGCTCAGCGCCTTGCGGTCGAAGGCCATGATCGCCTCGGCGGGCGAGGAGTAGGCCTGACCGGCGCCCTCGGCCTTCTCGTTCAACCGGGTCAGGTGGAACAGGCCGGTGACCATGTCCAGCCGCGGCATGGCGAGCGGACGGCCCGACGCCGGCGACAGGATGTTGTTCGCCGACAGCATCAGGATCCGGGCCTCGGCCTGCGCCTCGGCCGACAGCGGCAGGTGCACCGCCATCTGGTCACCGTCGAAGTCCGCGTTGAACGCCTCACAGACCAGCGGGTGCAGCTGGATGGCCTTGCCCTCGACCAGCTGCGGCTCGAAGGCCTGGATACCGAGGCGGTGCAGGGTCGGCGCGCGGTTGAGCATCACCGGGTGGCCGGTGATGACCTCTTCCAGCACGTCCCACACCTGCGGCCGCGAGCGCTCCACCATCCGCTTGGCGGACTTGATGTTCTGCGCGTGGTTCAGGTCGACCAGCCGCTTCATGACGAACGGCTTGAACAGCTCGAGCGCCATGTCCTTCGGCAGACCGCACTGGTGCAGCTTCAGCTGCGGGCCGACGATGATGACCGAACGGCCGGAGTAGTCGACACGCTTGCCGAGCAGGTTCTGGCGGAACCGGCCCTGCTTGCCCTTGAGCAGATCGGACAGCGACTTCAGCGGACGGTTACCGGGACCGGTCACCGGGCGGCCGCGGCGGCCGTTGTCGAACAGCGCGTCGACGGCCTCCTGCAGCATCCGCTTCTCGTTGTTCACGATGATCTCGGGCGCGCCGAGGTCGATGAGCCGCTTCAACCGGTTGTTCCGGTTGATGACCCGGCGGTAGAGGTCGTTCAGGTCGGAGGTGGCGAAGCGGCCACCGTCGAGCTGGACCATCGGGCGCAGGTCCGGCGGGATCACCGGGACGGCGTCGAGCACCATGCCGCGCGGGTCGTTGCCGGTGGCCTGGAAGGCCGCGACGACCTTGAGCCGCTTCAGCGCGCGGAGCTTCTTCTGCCCCTTGCCGTTGCGGATGGTGTCGCGCAGGCTCTCGGCCTCGGCGCTGACGTCGAACTCGGTGGCCAGCTTCTGGATGGCCTCCGCGCCCATGCCGCCGGTGAAGTACTCGCCGTAGCGGTCGATCAGCTCGCGGTAGAGCAGCTCGTCGGCGATCAGCTGACGCGGCTCGAGCTTGGTGAAGGTGCTCCAGACCTCGTCGAGACGGTCCAGCTCGCGACCGGCGCGGTCACGGAGCTGGCGCATCTCGCGCTCGCCGCCCTCCTTGACCTTGCGGCGGACGTCGGACTTGGCGCCCTCGGCCTCCAGCTCGGCGAGGTCGGCCTCGAGCTTCTGGGCACGGGCCTCGATGTCGGCGTCGCGCTTGGTCTCGAGGTTCTTCTTCTCGACGCCGATCTCGTTCTCGAGGGTCGGCAGGTCGTTGTGCCGCAGCTCGGTGTTCACGCCGGTGATGACGTAGGCCGCGAAGTAGATGATCTTCTCGAGGTCCTTGGGCGCCAGGTCGAGCAGGTAGCCCAGGCGCGAGGGAACACCCTTGAAGTACCAGATGTGGGTGACCGGGGCGGCCAGCTCGATGTGGCCCATCCGCTCACGGCGCACCTTGGCACGGGTCACCTCGACGCCGCAGCGCTCGCAGATGATGCCCTTGAACCGGACCCGCTTGTACTTACCGCAGTAGCACTCCCAGTCCCGGGTCGGGCCGAAGATCTTCTCGCAGAAGAGGCCGTCCTTCTCGGGCTTGAGCGTCCGGTAGTTGATGGTCTCCGGCTTCTTGACCTCGCCGTACGACCACTGACGGATGTCGTCGGCCGTGGCGAGACCAATGCGGAGCTCATCGAAGAAGTTGACGTCCAGCACGTCTAAGTCCCCTTGGGGTTGTATCGGCTAGAGAGGGGTCGGCGGTGGAGCGGGGACCCACGGGAGGCAGGTCCCCGCTCGACACCGGATCAGTGCACGACGTCGTCCACGCTGGGCGACTCGTTGCGGGACAGGTTGATGCCGAGGTTCGCCGCGGCGCGCTCGAGGTCCTCGTCGTCGGAGTCGCGCATCTCGATGGCCGCGCCGTCGCTGGAGAGCACCTCGACGTTGAGGCACAGCGACTGGAGCTCCTTGAGGAGCACCTTGAACGACTCCGGGATGCCCGGCTCGGGGATGTTCTCCCCCTTGACGATCGCCTCGTACACCTTGACGCGGCCGACCACGTCGTCCGACTTGATCGTCAGCAGCTCCTGCAGCGTGTAGGCCGCGCCGTACGCCTGCATCGCCCAGCACTCCATCTCACCGAAGCGCTGGCCACCGAACTGCGCCTTACCACCCAGCGGCTGCTGCGTGATCATCGAGTACGGGCCGGTGGAGCGGGCGTGGATCTTGTCGTCGACCAGGTGGTGCAGCTTCAGGATGTACATGTAGCCGACCGAAACCGGGTACGGGTACGGCTCGCCGGAGCGGCCGTCGAACAGCGTGGCCTTGCCGTTCTCCTTGACCATGCGCTCACCGTCGCGGTTCGGCCTGGTCGCCCCGAGCAGCCCGGTCAGCTCCTCTTCCTTCGCACCGTCGAACACCGGGGTCGCGGTGTTCGTGCCGGGCTCGACGTCGTAGAGCTCCTCGTTGAGGTTCTTCGCCCAGTCCGGGGCGCCCTCGATCTTCCAGCCCTGCGAGGCCAGCCAGCCGAGGTGCAGCTCGAGGATCTGGCCGATGTTCATCCGTCGCGGCACACCGTGGGTGTTCAGGATGATGTCGACCGGGGTGCCGTCCTCCATGAACGGCATGTCCTCGACCGGCAGGATCTTGCCGATGACACCCTTGTTGCCGTGCCGGCCGGCGAGCTTGTCGCCCGGCTGGATCTTGCGCTTCTGGGCCACGTAGACGCGGACCAGCTCGTTGACGCCGGGGGGCAGCTCGTCGTCGTCCTCGCGGGAGAACACCCGGATGCCGATGACCTTGCCGGTCTCGCCGTGCGGCACCTTCAGGGAGGTGTCGCGGACCTCGCGGGCCTTCTCGCCGAAGATCGCGCGGAGCAGGCGCTCCTCCGGGGTCAGCTCGGTCTCGCCCTTCGGCGTGACCTTCCCGACCAGGATGTCGCCGTCGCGGACCTCGGCACCGATGCGGATGATGCCGCGCTCGTCGAGGTCGGCCAGTACCTCCTCGGAGACGTTCGGGATGTCCCGGGTGATCTCCTCGGCACCGAGCTTGGTGTCGCGGGCGTCGATCTCGTGCTCCTCGATGTGGATCGAGGTGAGCACGTCGTCCTGCACCATGCGCTCGGAGAGGATGATCGCGTCCTCGTAGTTGTGGCCCTCCCACGGCATGACCGCCACGAGCAGGTTCTTGCCGAGCGCGACCTCACCGTTCTCGGTGGACGGGCCGTCGGCGATGACCTGGCCCTGCTCGACCCGGTCGCCCTCGTTGACGATCGGGCGGTGGTTGAAGCAGGTGCCGTGGTTCGAGCGGCGGAACTTGTAGAGGCTGTAGCTCTTCCGCGTCCCGTCGTCGTGCATGACCGTGATCAGGTCGGCCGACAGCTCCTCGACCACACCCGACTGCTCGGCGACCAGCATGTCGCCGGAGTCGATCGCGGCCCGCAGCTCCACGCCGGTGCCGACGTAGGGCGCCTGGCTGCGCAGCAGCGGCACCGCCTGGCGCTGCATGTTCGCGCCCATCAGCGCGCGGTTCGCGTCGTCGTGCTCGAGGAACGGGATCATCGCGGTCGCGATCGAGACCATCTGCCGCGGCGAGACGTCCATGTAGTCGACGTCCATCGGGTCGATCAGCTCGACCTCGCCGCCCTTCCGGCGGACCAGGACGCGGTCCTCGAGGAAGTGGCCGTCGTCGTCGATCGGCGCGTTCGCCTGCGCCTTGACGTAGCGGTCTTCCTCGTCCGCGGTCAGGTAGTCGACCTGGTCGGTGACCCGGCCCTCGACGACCTTGCGGTACGGCGTCTCGATGAAGCCGAACGGGTTGACCCGCGCGTAGGAGCACAGCGAGCCGATCAGGCCGATGTTCGGGCCTTCCGGCGTCTCGATCGGGCACATCCGGCCGTAGTGCGACGGGTGGACGTCGCGGACCTCCATGCCGGCGCGCTCACGGGACAGACCACCGGGCCCGAGTGCGTTCAGGCGGCGCTTGTGGGTCAGGCCGTCGATCGGGTTGGTCTGCTGCATGAACTGCGACAGCTGCGAAGTACCGAAGAACTCCTTGATCGCCGCGCCGATCGGGCGGATGTTGATCAGGGTCTGCGGGGTGATCGCCTCGACGTCCTGCGTGGTCATGCGCTCGCGGACGACGCGCTCGGTGCGGGACAGGCCGACCCGGATCTGGTTCTGGATCAGCTCGCCGACGGTGCGGATGCGGCGGTTGCCGAAGTGGTCGATGTCGTCGGTCTCGACCGGGATCTCCTCGCCGGTCGACGCGGTCATCTTCTCCTCGCCGGCGTGCAGCCGGACCAGGTACTCGATGATCGTGACGATGTCCTCTTCGGTCAGCGTCCCGGTGCCGTGCGGCGTGTTCAGGCCGAGCTTCTTGTTCAGCTTGTACCGGCCGACCTTGGCCAGGTCGTAGCGCTTCGCCTTGAAGAACAGGTTCTCCAGCAGGGTCTGCGCGCTCTCCTTCGTCGGCGGCTCGCCGGGGCGCAGCTTGCGGTAGATGTCGAGCAGCGCCTCGTCGGTCCCCGCGGTGTGGTCCTTCTCGAGGGTGGCCAGCAGCGTCTCGGAGAAGGAGAAGCGCTCGCGGATCGCCTCGGTCGTCCAGCCGAGCGCCTTCAGCAGCACGGTGACCGGCTGGCGGCGCTTGCGGTCGATGCGGACGCCGACGGTGTCGCGCTTGTCGACGTCGAACTCCAGCCAGGCGCCGCGGCTCGGGATGACCCGGACGTCGAAGACGTCCTTGTCGGTCGTCTTGTCGACGTTGCGGTTGAAGTACACGCCCGGGGAGCGGACCAGCTGGGACACCACGACACGCTCGGTGCCGTTGATGACGAACGTGCCCTTGTCGGTCATCACCGGGAAGTCGCCGAGGAAGACCGTCTGGCTCTTGATCTCACCCGTGTTGTTGTTGACGAACTCCGCCGTGACGAACAGCGGGGCGGCGTACGTCATGTCCTTGTCCTTGCACTCCTCGATGGAGGCCTTGACCTCGTCGAAGCGCGGGTCGGAGAAGGACAGGGACATGGAACCCGAGAAGTCCTCGATCGGCGAGATCTCGTTGAGGACCTCCTCGAGGCCGCCGACCGGGTTTTCCTCACCAGCCTCGACCCGACGCTCGTACCACGCTTCGTCACCGGTGAACCACTGGAACGACTGGATCTGGACGTCGAGCAGGTTGGGAGTAGTGAGGGGCTCGCGAATCTTTGCGAAGGAGACCCGCTTGGGCGCGCCGGGGATTCCCGTGGACTCCGAGCGAGTTACAGCCGAGGTGGTCGCAGCAGTGGCCTGGTTCGCGGGAGAGACTGCCAAGATGCGTCCTTCCGGGGACAATGAGCGGTGGCAGCCGCCATAGCAACAGCTATCGGTGACTGTCAAGGGTGTGCCGTGTGCCCACTATCCTAACTACCGGCTCCGGGCAGCCTGAAAGAGGGCAGCGCAAAGAGACAGTTTAGCCCGGACGTCGCTGCCTGTCCAGGGGGCTCTCCAGACGGGGCCCAGCCCGCATCGCAACGCCTTCAGGCATGCCTCCCAGCGTGCCGGTCGTCCCTCCCGCAAGGGCTTCCGGTGTCGCTGTCGGAAGTAAGCGTGACCCCACCGGGGCCCGGAGTCAAGATGCCACGCCATGGTCCCGCCGGTTGGCGCAGCGTGGAAGAGGGCCAGCGGAGCGTGAGCGGCCCAATATCATCCTGGTTACCAGCCGGTAGCGCCACCTCGGGCACTCTACCTGGGGTTTCGTGCCCCTGGGAAGCAGGTCGAAGCCCATCGGACGGAGGCGGTGCCGGAGGTGTCCCGATGGAGAATTTCCTCCCCGCCGCGGCCGCCCGGCGACGAGCCGCGTCCCCGACGGCGCACCTCGGCGGGGATGTCTCGAACGGCGCGTTCGGGACGCCGCAGGGGCCCGCTACGGCGTCCGCCGGAGTTCAAGCCGGGCAGGGGCGCACGGGGACCTGAGCGGCGCCGTGGGCTCGTTCGGGGCGGGCCGGGTGCCGAATGCGGCGAGGGGGCCCCTGGGGACGTGGACGGCCCACGGACCAGCGACACAACGGGACGTCGGTGGCTGATGGGGCTGGTGGGGCGGGCTTGCGGTGGTGCCGGTGTCGCGAAAGCTCCGTTGGGGACGGTGAACGTCCCGAACGGCGCGTTCGGGACATGGGGACCCAGCCCGGAGTGTCGCGAAGGGGACATCGACGGCGCTGAACGTCCCCAATGGACCATTCGCGACCCCGCTGACCAACGCGAAAGCCCGCGACAGCCGTGACCCGGGCCGAACACGACCGAGAAACATCGCCCGGGAAGGGCGGACATGGGTTCACCCTCGCCTCGCGATCGAGGAGAGGGTGACGTGGCTCCCGACGGAGCGCTAGGAGAACGCCTTCCAGGCGGCCGCCAGCTCGACCCGCGAGGTGATGTTCATCTTCTGGAACACCTTCTTCAGATGGAACGCCACGGTGTGCCGGGAGATGAACAGCTGCCTGCCGACCTCGTTGTTGGTGTGTCCCTGGCTCACCAGCTCGGCGACCGCGAACTCCGTGTTCGTGAGGCCGTGCGGCAGCAGGCCCTCGCATTCCACGGTGCGGGTCGTGCCCCGGCGCACACCGTATTCCCGGAGCTTGTTCACGACCCTGGCGGAATCCCGGGTGGCACCGACCGCGGCATAGGCGTCCAGGACGGACTCGAGGACGCGGATCGTCGCGTCCCGTTCGGAGCATCGCTTGGCCAGCAGCCCGGCCAGGTCTTCGCCCGCGGACGCCCCGCACCATCGATCGGGGTGGATGTCGGCCGCTTCGCGCAACTTGCCGGCGTCGCGCTCCAGCAGGCCCGCGGCGTGCAGCGCCGATCCCCGGATCACGCTGAACTCCGGCTGTTCGGCGGCCACCGCGGAGGCCGCGGCCACCGTCATCTTCGCCAGGTCGCCCGCGCCCAGCTTGCCGCAGACGCGGACCAGCCAGGGCGCCGCCGCCGGTTCCGACACCAGAAGCTGCCGGAGCACCACCGGGTTCGTGACGATTCCGGCGATGAGACTCGCCGCGCTCTCCACCCCGCTCCTGGCCTCCGCGGCCTGGGCGGTCACCCATGCCCCCGGAGCCTGGCCGAAATAGCCCAGCAGGGCTTCGTCCGCCAGTTTGTCCACGAAATGACGGCAGGCCCGCATATCCGCCCGGCGCAGCGCGCCGAGCGCCAGCACGACATAACTGGGGGGCCGCAGGGACCGGTCGCCGCACCGCTCGGCGATCCGCAGTCCCGTGCTGATCTCGACCATGGCCTCGTCGACACTGCCCATGGCGAACAGCAGATTTCCCCGGACATTGTGGGCGACGGCGGCCATGCGCTCGGAAGCCGGCCCTTCCCCGCGCGTCTCGACGGCGTCGAGCACCCGGCGGCCCGCGTCGAGATCCCTGGCCTTGATGAGCAGCCCGACGTACCAGAACTGAGCCAGTTCATAAAGCTCATGAGGCTCCTGGCGGCTGCCCGCGGCCGCCGCCTCGGCGCACCGCAGCCCCGCGTCGAGCCGCCCGTTGAACCACGAAGAAGCGGAGCGCCGCAGGAATCCCGCGGTGTCGCAGGACCGCTGCATCAAATCGTCACCGAAACCGGTAAAAGGGTTCTGCGGTAGTCTCAAGTTTGGTACGTCCAACATCGGCCGGCTATCCCCCAGGCATAGACACGAAAGTGGAATCGATTTCACGGAGCGCCGAACTTCAGCGGATGTGCGCAACACTGTGCCGGGGCGGTAAATCCATACAGGACCCGCCCGGAAATATAGTACGCGCCGACGCTAAACAGCTATTCGCGACGAAACGCGGAGAATTCGGCCGGCGTACGCCGATACGCCGGCACACAGAAAAGAGCACAACACAAGAAACCCCCAGTGATGTCTTGTGATAAAATAACCGATTGCTTACCTCACGATAGCGACGGGACGCCCCCTCGTCAGTGTGCTGTGACTCAGGTCACAGCTCGGCAATATGCGAACAGCGCTCGGTTTTCCCGCTCACCAAAGGGAATCCCCTGCCGACTGACACACAATTCAGCCAGCTGGCCTAGCGAGTATTACCGTTAGTGGGCAACGAACCATTTGCGCACCCGGCGTTCCTGCCGACGATGACCGTAACGTTCAGCAGATCGTTGTAGTCACCATGCAAAGACGGGTGTCCGACATCGGTCGAACAACCTCCGGGACGCGCGCGCCCCGATCGTGCGATTAATCCGCGCGATTAATCGCACGATCGGGCGTTTCGGCGGACAGCCGCAGCAGCGCCTTGGCCGCCAGGCGATAGCCGAAGGCGCCGAGGCCGACCACCACGCCGCTGGCCAGCGGGGCGATGACCGAATCGTGCCGGAACTGTTCGCGCGCCCACACGTTGCTGAGGTGCACCTCGATCCAGGGCGGCGCATAGCTTGCCAGCGCGTCACGCAGGCTCCAGCCCGCGATCATCAGCGCACCCGGATTGACGATGGCGCCGATCGTGGTGTCGCGGTGCTCGTGGATCGCCCCGACCAGCTCACCCTCGCCGTCACGCTGGATCGACACGACTTCCCACCCACGGACACTCACCTCGTCGGCGACCGCTTTCTCGATATCGGCGAGCGTGTCGGTGCCGTAGATCTCCGGCTCACGCCGGCCCAGCACTCCCAGATTGGGACCATTCAAGAGAAGTACGACACTCAACGGGACACCTCGCTCACCCAGCTGCCGGTCCGGACGCGCACCATGGTGTCCACGCGGTGGACGGGACAACACCCTTAACTTGATAGTTACGCGATTTCACTTACGCTTTTCCGCCGGTTTTGCCCGGGGTCCGTGAATCGCCCGGCACGCGTACCGAGTCCTATCAGACCGAGGGATGCCCGCCCCGGCACGACCGCCCTACCCTCCACAGTGACCAGGCAAGTCGCGGGATCGGTACCTCTCCCTGCATCGATCGCCGTCCGGCCACCGCGATTTCGGGAATGGAGTCCTCCGCAGTGACGACCAACGCGACCGAGAACCCGCCCAGCAACGAATCGCTGCGCTCACCGCTTCCGCAGGAATTCGTCCGGCGCGACGACCCGTTCACGCTGCCCGCGGCTTTGGTCGCGGTGGCCGAGCGGGGGCCGGTCGCCAAGGCGGCGCTGCCCACCGGCGACCCGTTCTGGTTGGTGTCCGGGTACGAAGAGGCCCGTGCCGTGCTGTCGGACTCGCGGTTCTCCTCCGACCGGTTCAGCCACCATCCCCGGTTCAAGCAGCTGTCCGAGGAGTTCCGGGAGCGGTTGCGGGACGACAAGGCGCGGGCCGGGTCGTTCATCAACATGGACCCGCCGGAGCACACGCGGTACCGCAAGTTGCTCACCGGCCAGTTCACCGTCCGCCGGATCCGCGAGCTCGGCTCCCGCATCGAGGGGATCGTCAGCGAGCGCCTGGACGCCATGCTGGCCAAGGGAAACTCCGCCGACCTGATGGCCGAGTTCGCGTACCCGGTGCCGTCGCTGATGATCTGTGAGCTGCTCGGCGTGCGTTACGAGGACCGGGCCGAGTTCCAGGAGCGCGCGGCGGCCCTGCTGAAGATGGACGCGCCGGTCAAGGAAGCGCTGGACAACGCCGACGCGCTGCGCGCGTTCATGCAGCGGCTGATCGCGGACAAGCGGGAGCATCCCGCCGACGACCTGATCTCCGGCCTGATCCATCACGCCGGGGCCGAGCCCGCCCTCACCGAGGACGAGCTGGTCAACATCGCCAATCTGTTGTTCATCGCGGGCTACGACACCACCGCGAGCATGCTGGGCCTCGGCATTTTCGTGCTGCTGCAGCGTCCCGGCCAGCTCGCCGCGCTGCGCGACGACCCGTCCCGCGCCGGTGACGCCGTCGAGGAGATGCTGCGCTACCTGTCCGTCGTCAACCCCGGGCTCTTCCGGTTCGCCAAGGAGGACCTGGAATTCGGCGGCGAGCACATCCCGGCGGGCTCGACCGTGGTGGTGTCCGTGGTGGCCACCAACCGGGACAAGCGGCACTGGCCGGACTCGGAGGTGCTGGACGTGACCAGGGCTCGTGGCCCGCACCTGGCGTTCGGCCACGGCGTGCACCAGTGCCTCGGCCAGCAGCTGGCCCGGATGGAGATGACGGTCGGCTACACCGAACTGCTACGCCGGCTGCCCGGCCTCCGCCTCGCCGTGCCGCCCGAGGAAGTCCCGCTGCGCAACGACATGCTCACCTACGGCGTGCACGCGCTGCCGGTCACCTGGGACGCGTCATGAGGGTGCACGCGGATCCGGTCGCCTGCATCGGCTCGGGCGTGTGCGCGCTGCGCGTGCCCGAGGTGTTCGACCAGGACGAGGACGACGGCACCGTGGTGCTCCTGCGGGCCGAGCCCGGACCCGGCGAGACCGACGCCGTGCTCGAGGCGATCGAATCCTGTCCGGCCAGGGCGCTGCGAGCCGATCGCTGACGCTCGCTCAAGGCCGCTGCCGCCGAGGGAAATGCCTGTCGCGAACGCTCCGTTCGGGACGATCAACGTCCGCAA
>NZ_JBHYIQ010000129.1:8119-10170 GCF_042739895.1 Amycolatopsis sp. NPDC059021 | reverse complement strand
TCTTTGGTTCACACCCTCACCCGCCCGCGCCGGCCATTGCTATTCGCGCCCGACCCCTATGGGAGTCGCAATATCCCCCCCCCACGTGGCGTTTCCCCCCAAATCGGCGCTGGGCTATCCGTGTCCGCCGTGGCCGTGGCCGCCAGGGTGGGTGTGGAACCGGGCCACCTCGGGCGGGTGCACGATGAACGGCCGCATCATGCCCATGTCCTCGTGTTCGAGGACATGGCAGTGGTACATGAACTCCCCGGTCGCGCCTTCCATCCGGCCGGCGACGGTGAGCCATTCGCCTTGCCGTACCTGGAAAGTGTCCTTCCAGCCCTCCTCCCACTTCTCGATCGGCGGCCCGGCGTCCGGCACGGGCAGCGGCCTGGTGGTGCCGCCGGCGGCGAGGTCGAAAGCGGTCAGGTCGGTCCACGTCCGGCGGGCCAGCAGCTGGAACCGTGCCAGGTGGATGTGCATCGGATGCGGTGATCCGCCCAGCTGGAGGAAGTTCCACACCACCCACCGCCCTCGGACGAAGAAGAACGTCCTGGTGTCGTCGAACAGGCTCGCGACCTTCCGGAACGTCCGCACCTTCGCCGTGGCCGGGTCGGTGAGCTGGATGATCCCGGTCGCGGGGAACCGCGCCGGCAGCTCGTGTGGTTCGGTGATCTCCCGCAGCTCCCACATCGCCGGGTTCGGCTCGCCCGCCACGTCCGGCGGGAGGGTCGCCACGAACACGTGATCGTGCTCCTTCGGCACCGTCGTTCCGTGTTCCAGGCGCACATAGGACTTCGACAGCCGCGCGGGCAGGACGACCGGGTCGTGCCTGCCGCGGCGTTCGACGCGGAACTCCATGATGTCCGGCTCGGCCGCCGGGCTGCCCGTATTGGTGAGGCGCAGGCGCTGTCCCGCGAACCGGCTGAAGTCGATCAGCAGGTCGACGCGCTCGGCGGGCGTGAGAGTCAGCCCGCCGGCGGGCAGCGCCGCGGGGGCGGGCAGCAGACCGGCGTCGGTGCCCGCGACGCGGACGGCGTCGTTGTGCACGGTGCCCGCCTCGTCGATCAGGTCGAGGCGGAAGAACTGCGAGTTCGCCGCGTTGAGCACGCGGAAGCGGTACCAGCGCGCGGACACGTCGAGGTGCGGCCAGATGACGCCGTTCACGAGGGTGAACGGGCCGGTGACCGGGACCATCGTGCCGGTCAGCGGCGAGTAGGGCATCTTGTACAGCAGCCTGCCGGTGAGCGCGCCGGTCGCCGGGTCGGTGTCGAGGTTGCGGTCGGTGATGACCAGCGGGATTTCCCGTTCGCCTCGCGGCAGCCCGAGCGCGTCCTCCTCTTCGTCGCGCACCAGGAACATCCCGGCCAGCCCGGCGTAGACGGTGAACCGGGTCACGGCCATCGCGTGGTCGTGGTACCACAGCGCCGTCGCCGCCTGGCGGTTCGGATACTCGGTCAGCTGCGCGTCCCCCGGTGATACGCCGTTGTGTGCCCAGCCGTCGTTGCAGGCGCTGGTCACCGCTCCGTGCAGGTGCACGACGTTCCACGGCGGCAGGTCGGCGACCCCGTCGATGGGCGTCACCCCGGGCGGGAGACTGCCGTCGGGATTGCGGTAGCCGGGCACGTACGCCGGCGACGGCTTCCGATACGGCACTCGCACCGCCACCAGCGGGATCGGGCCGGTGAGATCGTTGTGCCACGCGACCCGCAGCCGCCTACCACTACGCACCTCGATGGTCGGGCCGGGAAAGTGTCCCTCGTAGGTCCACAGCGTGGTCGCGGGCAGCTGGGAGTGCAGCCGGGTCCGCGCGGTCGTCATGCCGATCGTGATCTCGTCCCGCCACCGGCTCGCGTGCGGCCGGATCACCGGGGGAATCCGCAACGGGTCCCGGAATTTGGTGAGACCGAAATGCGGCGCCCCCGGGGGGTAACCCCACGCCCCCGCAGCGGGGGGGGGGGGGGGGGCGGGCACAGGGCGTGTGCATCCTTGTGGGTGGGGGGGGGGGGGGGTTTCAGCTGTGCCGGGCGCGGGTGCTGGGGATGGGCTCGCCCCATCGGTCACCCCACTGC
>NZ_JBHYIQ010000129.1:6090-8109 GCF_042739895.1 Amycolatopsis sp. NPDC059021 | reverse complement strand
CCCGGGGCCGCGTTATTCGTGCACACCCAGGGGGGGCGCGGGGGGTGCTCCCCGCCCCGCCCCCGAGGCGGTGGTGGTGCGCGCGCCGAACCGACCGGCGCCGGCCGGCGCGAGCACGGCAGAGGTCAGGAACGTACGTCTGCCGACGGAGCCGCTCATCGGGTTTCCTCCGATCACAAGGGAGTACACCCGTTGTGCCCCAACGGTTCACGCGTCACGTTCCCCGGGAACGCAAGCCTCCCGATGAAATATCCGGCGGGTCAGCGCAGGAAGCCGCTGATCGACTCGGCCAGGCCCTCGGCGTCCACGCCGAACAACCGGTCGTGTTCCTCGGCCGTGCCGTAGACGCGGGCCTCGCGGTCGCGCCACGTGCCGAACGACCGCAGCCGGTGCGGTACGTCGCCGAGCGCCTCGGTCACCTCGAACGCCGACGTCCCCCGCAGGTACGGCTCGACCAGCACGACATTCGGCTGGGCGGCGCCCACCGCGGCACGCAGGCCGGCGTGGTCGAACGGCCGGATCGTCGACGCGTACAGCACGGTTACGTCCATTGCAGCCGTCGCGGCGAGCACCTGGTCCAGCATCGGGCCGACCGCGATCACGACACCGGCACTCCCCCGGCGCAGCACGGTGAAGCCGTCGGAGACCGGGACCGCCTCGCTGTTGGCCCGCTCGGACAGCCGCACGTAGACCCGTCCGTCGCCGGCGATCGCCTTGCGCAGCAGCGGCGCGACCTCGTCCTCGTGGCCCGGCACGTGCACGGTCCACCCCGGCAGGGTGTCGAGCAGCGCCACGTCACCGGGCGCCTGGTGCGTCCGGCCCCACGACGGGTCGTCGTAGGAGGCGCCGACGCTGACGAGCACCGCGCCGACGTCCTGGTGCCCGAGCCCGATCTTGATCTGCTCGAACGGCCGCTCGATCAGGAACGGCCCGTAGGTGTGCACCATCGGCCGCATACCGGTGAGCGCGAAGCCACCGGCGATGTCGATCATCGCCTGCTCCCGGATGCCGAGATTGAGCACCCGGTCCGGGTACTCCTTCTTGGCGTCCCAGAAGAACCACGACGAGATGTCCGCGGTCAGCACGACCAGCCTGGGATCGGTGGCCAGCGACTCGACCATGGTGTCGGCCCAGACGGTCCGCATCTGCTTCCTGGTCAGCTGGGCGGTCATGCCGCGCTCCCTTCCGCGATCGGGAGGACCTCCGCCACCACGGCCCGCGGCCGCCCGTCGGGTTCCCCGGTCAGCGCCTCGTACAGCGCGTCGTGATCCCGTCCGTCCACTGTGGACGCGTGCCAGCCCTCCATTTCGAAGCGCTTGGCGATACCGCCCGGCCAGCCGAGGCTCGCCGTCCTGTTGTCGATCACGATCGCGGTGAGGCGGTCGATCCCGAGCCGCCCGGCGATGGCCATCGTCTCGTGGTTGCTGCCCTCGTCGAACTCGCCGTCGCCCATCAGCACGAACACGCGGGCGTCGTGCCCCTGGGCACGCAGGCCGAGCGCGGTCCCCACGCCGAGCGGGAGGCCGTGGCCGAGCGAACCGCTGCTGATCTCCACGCCGGGTGCCAGCACGTGGTCCGGGTGCATGCCGAGCGGGGAACCGAACGTCCGCCAGGTGTCCAGCATCTCCGGCTCGATGAAGCCCTTCGCGGCGAGCATCGTGTAGTAGGCCATCGGCCCGTGGCCCTTGGAGAGGTAGAAGCGGTCCCGGCCGGGATCGTCGATGTTCTCCGGCGACACGTTCAGCACGCGGTCGTAGAGCACCCAGATGGCGTCCAATGTGGACGTCGCGGCCGCCAGGTGCTTGTTGTCCCCGGTCAGTCTGCCGAACAGGCCGCGGATCGTCTCTTCTGTCGTCTGCATGGTCTCCGCGCTTCCTCAGTCAGGCTTGCGAGCGGTCAGGAGGACATACCCCAGCGAGGGGGGGGGGGGGGGGGGGGCGGGCGCCCCGCCGCCGGGGGGGGGGGATACTCCCCCCCCCAGCCCGTGGGCGCGCGCGCGCCCCGCCCCCGCCGCCCCCC
>NZ_JBHYIQ010000129.1:0-6080 GCF_042739895.1 Amycolatopsis sp. NPDC059021 | reverse complement strand
TTGGTAGTCTTCTTGCGTAGCTTGGGACTGCGCGCCCGCAATGTGTGGTTTGCGCGGGTTCAGGAGTATTATCCCAAGGGCGGGTTCCGCGCTGAACGCGCGGAACCGCGAGAGCGTGGCTTCGAACTGCTCCGCCCCGATGTGCGGCACGGCCTGCTCCCGCAGCGCCTCGAACCGCACCGCCGCCTTGTCCCACGACGGCCGGGTGTACTTGCTGACGTCCTCGGCGGCTCCTGGCTCGAGCCCGGCCTCGCGCAGGTGGGCCTGGTACTCGGCGAGGTCGACGACCGACACCACGCCCTTGCCGACCTCGCGCACCCTGGCGGCGTCGGCTTCCGGCCCGTCGGGGCCGGGGGTGAGCAGGAAGTCGCCGATCGCCAGTTGCCCGCCCGGCCGCAGCAGCCGGGCCGCCTCCCGGATCACATGCCACCGGTCCGGCATGTGGTGCAGGGACTCCAGCGCCCAGACGATGTCGAACGACTCGTCCGGGAACTGCAGATCCATCGCGTCGGCGTACTCGAAGACCACCCGGTCGTCCAGCTCGGCCTTGAAGGCGCGGTCGTTCGCGCGCTCCACCTGCCGCTCGCTGATGGAGATGCCGGTGACCATGATGTCGCTCGCGGAGCCCAGCCTGATCGCCGGCTCGCCGTTGCCGCAGCCGATGTCGAGCAGCCGGTCACCCGCCCGGATGGTCAGCATCCCGCTGAGCTTGTCGGTCAGCCGGTCGGTGGCTTCCTCGAGCGACTGGTCTCCCGACGTGTCGTCCCAGTAGCCGTGGTGCAGATTCTCGCCCCAGAGCTGGTCGAGCAGTTCCGCGAAAGCGTCGTAGCCCTGGCCAATCTCGTTCGGAGTCGGCTTTGTCACCAGTACCCCTCAAGCATCGTTTTCGCGTGACCGCCTGTCGATCAACGCCGGCCTGCATGGTTCTTCCGGAGGCTAGGACAGACCCGGCCCGCCGGGCATCCCTCGTTCTGATAGCGCCGTGGGTAGCGCGCTCCCGACTGTCCACAAGAGACACACAGGGCCGGGACGCGGCGGCGCAGCCTTATCAGGTTGGGGGATGCTCGGCACGCCCCCGTCTCCCTACGGTCCGAACGGGGCCGCGGCGCGCCCGCCCCCGCGTGCGGATCGCACATTCGTCGCCAGGAAAGGGAGGGCCATGACCGCCACCGCCGAGCCTTCGGCCAAACCGGTCGACCTGTTCTCACCCGAGGTGGTCGCCGACCCGTTCGGCTGGTACGCGCGGTTGCGCGAGGAGCCGCTGCCGGACACCGGGACGCTGAACATCGGCACCATGATGGGCGGGCCGGACATGTGGCTGGCCACGCGCTACGAGGACGTGCTCCGGGTCCTCACCGATCCGCGGTTCCTGACGAACCCGCCCGAGGACTCCCCCCTCGCGGACATCCGGGCCGGCGTGTTCAAGGCGATGGACTTCCCCGAGGACCTGATCCCGTGGATGGCCAACAAGCTCAACACCGCCGACGGTGAGGACCACACCCGGCTGCGCAAGCTGGTCTCCTACGCGCTGACCGCCCGCCGGGTCAACCAGCTACGGCCCCGCGTCGAGCAGATCACCGGCGATCTGCTCGACAAGATGGCCGAGCAGGGCAAGGACGGCTCACCGGTCGACCTGGTCGAGGAGTACTGCTTCCCGCTGCCGGTCACGGTGATCTGCGAGCTGGTCGGCATCGACGAGGCCGACCGCGCGGACTGGCACGCCTGGGGCAACGCGATGGCCACGATGGACGGCCCGAACATCCCGCCCGCCCTGCGCAAGTGCATCGACCTCTCGCGGGAACTGATGGCACGCAGGCGCGTCGAACCGAAGGACGACCTGGTCACCGCGCTCGTGCAGGCGCAGGCGGCGGACAACAACCGCGTCTCCGACGACGAGATCGTCGGGATCCTGTTCAGCCTGGTGACGGCCGGGCACCAGACGACGACCTATCTGATCGGGAACTCGGTGCTGTTCCTGCTCGAGCACCCGGACCAGCTCGCGCGGCTGAAGGCCGATCCTTCGCTGTGGCCGCAGGCGGTGCGGGAGCTGCAGCGGCTGGGACCGCTCCAGTTCACGCAGGCGCGGTTCCCGTCGGAGGACGTCGAGCTGGGCGGGGTCACGATCCCGAAGGGCACGCCGGTCGCGCCGCTGCTGCTGGCCGCCAACACCGACCCGCGCAGGTTCCCCGAGCCGGACAAGCTGATCGTCGACCGGCCCGACAGCGACAGCCACCTCAGCTTCGGGAAGGGTATCCACCGCTGTCTCGGGCAGCATCTGGCCTATCAGGAGGCCGAGGTGGCGCTGCACGGGCTGTTCAGCCGGTTCCCGGACGTGTCGCTCGCGGTGCCGAGGGAAGAGATCCCGTGGATCCTGCGGCCCGCGTTCACCCGTACCAGGACCCTCCCGCTGAAACTCGCCTGAGCGAACGAAACTCCGAAAGGGAAACTGGCCGTGCATCAAACTGCGGAGCACGTCGAACAGTGGGTACGCCGGTTCCAGCCGGCACCGGACGCGCGGGTCCGCCTCGTGTGCCTGCCGCACGCCGGCGGGTCGGCCAGCTTCTTCTTCCCGGTGGCCAAGGCACTCGCCCCCGCGGTCGAGGTACTGGGGGTCCAGTACCCCGGCCGCCAGGACCGGCGTCACGAACCGCCGCTGGACAGCATCGACGCGCTGGCGGGCCGGATCCTGGAGGTGCTGCGGCACTTCGACGACCGTCCGCTCGCGCTGCTGGGACACAGCATGGGCGCGATCATCGGCTACGAACTGGCGTTGCGGATGGCGGACGCCGGGCTGCCCGCGCCCGTGCACCTGTTCGCGTCCGGGCGGCGGGCGCCCTCGCGCTACCGCGACGACGACGTGCACGACGTGTCGGACGACCGGCTCGTGGCCGAACTCCGGAAACTGGGCGGCTCCGACGCGGCCATGCTCGCCGACCCCGAACTACTGGAAATGATCCTGCCCGCGATCCGCGGCGACTACCGGGCTGTCGAGACGTACCGGCACGAGCCCGGCCGGAAGCTGGACTGCCCGATCACGGCGTTCACCGGCGACCGCGATCCGCGGGTGTCGGTCGCCGAGGCCCGTGCCTGGGCGGAGCACACCACCGGCCCCGCCGAGCTGCGGGTCCTGCCGGGCGGCCACTTCTTCCTGGTCGACCAGGCCGCCGCCATGATCGCGACGATGACGGAGAAGCTGGCCGGCGTCGCGCTGACCGGAAGCACGGGAGGAAATCCGTGACGCGAGCCGGTGTCCTGCGCGCGCTGTCGCCCAGCGAGAAGATCCATGCCCTCAGGGAGTCGTACATCGGCTACACGGTGCGTGCCGCGGGGCGGCTGGATCCGGATGCGCTGACGACCGCGTTCGAAGCGGTGTACCGCGCGTATCCGCAGCTTTCGGCCCGGGTGGAGATCGGCGACGACGGCGTCGTTCTCACCGAGTCCGACGCCCGGCCGGAGATCCGGTTCGCCGAGGGGGACGTCGAAAAGCCGTTGGCGGGCCTGGAAATCGACCAGCACCGGTCGTTGAGCGCGCTCAACGTGGTCCGCGACGGCGACGAAGCCGCCGTCTGCCTGGCGATCCAGCACAGTGTCGCCGACGCGCACCACGCCACCGCGATCCTCTCGACGCTCTGGTCCTGCTACACCGACGTCGTCAATGGTGTGCCTCTCGACCTGCCTCGGCACCCGTACCCCCGGTCGCTGGAGGACCTGCTGGCCGAGCGCGGCATTCACGCGAACGCCCCGGCCGCACCGGAAACCCCGGCGCCCGCACCGGCGTCGCTCCCGGATCCCGTCGTCCGTCCGGTGATCCAGCACCGCCTGACCGCGGCCGAGACGACGGCGCTGGCGGAACTCGGCCACCGCGAGCACGTGACGATGAACGGCCTGCTGTCGGGCGTGATCCTGCTCGCCGAGGCCGAGATCCGGGACATGCCGCCGACCGACCTGATCTACCGGTATTCGGTGAACCTGCGCGGCCGCCTGGATCCCCCGGTCGGCGCGACCGAGGGCACGAACGTGCTCGGCGGCGTGGGATTCAAGGTGACGGACGGAATCGAGCACGACGCCGTCGCGATCGGCCGGGCGATCGGCGAACAGCTGCGGGCGGGTCTCGCCGACGGCTCCGTCCAGCGCAGCATCCTGGACATGTTCAGCAGGCCCGCCGCGGCCAAGCCGTGGAACCCGAACCTCGCCCTGGCCGTGGTCAGCATCATGAACTGGGGTGTGGTGCCCCGGATGCGCACGCCGGACGGGCTGCGGCTGACCAATCTGCACTCCGCGTCGCGGATGCGGGAGACCCTCGCGCTCGGCGGCTACGTGATGAGCACCTTCGACGGCCGGATCGGCATCGACCTTGGCTGGCCCGAGGGCGATCCGTCGGTGCCGGGGCGCGTCGAGTGCCTGCGCGAGCGGTTGAGCCGCCTGACTCGTGACCTGTGAGGTTCCCTTGACGGACACGGACGTCGTCATCGTCGGCAACGGCCCGATCGGCGCCACCCTGTCGGTGCTGCTGGCGCGACGCGGCTGGCGGGTGACCGTGCTCGAACGGCGTCCCCGGCCGTACAAGCTGCCGCGGGCGACCAGCTTCGACGGCGAGACGGCCCGGCTGCTGGCCGCCACCGGCATCGGCGAGGGCCTCGGGCGGATCACCGCGCCCGCCAACGGATACCAGTGGCAGACCGCCGCCGGGCAGACGCTGCTCGACATCGCCTTCAGCACGTCCGGCCCGTACGGCTGGCCGGACGCGAACACCATGCACCAGCCCGCGCTGGAGGAACTCATCGCGGCCAGGGTGAAGGAACTGCCCGGAATCACCGTGCTGCGCGGGCACGAGGTCGTGGACATCGTCGACGGTGACGAGCGCGTACAAGTGACCGCCACCGACTCCGAAGACGCGTCGCGGACACTGTCGGCACGGTGGGTCGTGGGCTGCGACGGCGCCAACAGCTTCGTCCGCGAACACCTCGACGTGCCGGTGACCGACCTCGGCTTCTCGTACGAGTGGCTGCTCTGCGACGTCCAGCTCCGCGAACCGCGCGAGTTCGTGCCGACGAACGTGCAGATCTGCGATCCGGCCCGGCCCACGACGCTGGTGGGCAGCGGGCCGGGGCGCCGGCGCTGGGAGTTCATGCGCCTGCCGGGCGAGAGCACGGCCGAACTGAACAAGGACGAAACGGCTTGGCGGCTGATGGCGCCGTTCGGCGTCACCCCCGAGACCGCCACCCTGCTGCGCAGCACCACGTACATCTTCCAAGCGCGCTGGGCCGACCAGTGGCGGGTGGGTCACGTGCTGCTCGCCGGTGACGCTGCGCACCTCATGCCGCCGTTCGCGGGCCAGGGCATGTGTTCCGGCATCCGCGACGTCACCAATCTGGCCTGGAAGCTGGACTGCACACTTCGCGGGCTCGCCGAAGAGTCTATTTTGGACAGCTATCCCGAAGAACGCCGCGCGCAGGCGAAAGAGGCGATTCTCGCGTCGGTCCAGCTGGGCAGGGTCATCTGCGTGACGGATCCGGCGGCCGCGGCCGAACGGGACGCCACCGTGCTGGCCAACCGCCGTGGCAAGCCACCGACCCGGCCGGAACCGGCGAAACCACTCACCGGCGGGCTGCTGCACGAAAGCCCTGGCGCGGGCGAAGTCGTGCCACAGGGACGGGTGCGCCTGCACGGCGACACCGGGCTGTTCGACGACGTCGTCGGCCGGGGTTTCGTCCTGCTCACCACCGAGGCACTCGACGAGGACCGCTCGTACTTCCTCGACTGTCTGGGGACGCACGTCGTGCGGCTGGACGACGACGTCGACGTGGACGACGTCTATCGGCCGTATCTGGCGCGGTACCAGGCGACTTCGCTACTCGTCCGCCCGGACTACCACGTCTTCGGCACCGCCAACGGCCCGCGAGACCTGGAAGCGCTGATCGACGCCCTGCGGGACCGGCTGCACGCCGCCGTTCCCGCCGGTTCGTAGTCCACAAAGGACGAACGTGCCGTTAAGGCCACCTTACGGGCGTCTGACGCCCGTAAGGTGGCCTTAACGGCACGTCGGCAGAAGCTCAGCGGCGGCCGGTGGGGGTGACGTT
>NZ_JBHYIQ010000128.1:25391-25750 GCF_042739895.1 Amycolatopsis sp. NPDC059021 | reverse complement strand
TCCCTGAGGGACCCAGAGTCCCTCGAGGTGGCCCCCACGGACCTTCGGCCACGTCTCAGCCCGCCTCGATGTCCCGAAAGCGCCGTTCGGGACGTTGATCGTCGCGAACGCTCCGTTCAGGACACCGCCCCGACGCCGCGACGGCACGACTGGACCATTCGCACCGCCCCGAAGCCCCCTACCAAACAGCCTAGGCGAGGGGACCGACAAAAGCCGCCGAGTGTTCGAGAGCGCCGGGGCAAAACCGCGTTCGAGAGCACCGGGGTAATGCCGTGGGGGGGGGGGCCGCCCGGCGCGGGGGCCGCGGGCGGGCGCGCGGGCGCTGGCGGTGCGTGGGGTCGGGGGTCGAGAGCCGGGGC
>NZ_JBHYIQ010000128.1:0-25381 GCF_042739895.1 Amycolatopsis sp. NPDC059021 | reverse complement strand
ACAGCGCGTGGGATCGCGGGGGTGTTCGGCCGTCCCGCCCCCTCGCCGGGCGTTGGGCGCGGTTTTGGGGGCCATCACGGAACTGAGCGCTGTGAAGGAGTCCTTCACGGCAGGTCAGGGCAGGGGGCGGCGGTAGCGGACCGTGGGCAGAGAGGCGCCGTGGAGTTCCTCGGTTTTCGTGGCGCCGTCGGGTTTCCAGCCCGCGCGTTCGTAGAAGGTACGGGCGCGGGTGTTCGTGTCCAGGACCCAGAGCACGGCCTCGGCGTGCCCCGCCGAGGCCAGGCGTGTCACGGACTCGTCGAGCAGGAGACGTCCGAAGCCCCGGCCCCACTGCTGCGGATCGACGTAGAGCGCGTACAGCTGGCCACCGGAGTCCTCGAGAGCAGAGCCGAAAGCGGCGAACCCGCCCAGCCAGCCCGCCGATTCGAGAACGACCACGGTTCCGCGCGGCTCGGCGGCGCCGAGGACTTCCTCCCACTGCCGCGCCCTGTCCAGGATGGACAGTCCACTGAGGACGTCATCGGACACCTCCCCGGCGTAGGCCACCCGCCACGAGGCGACGTGCACCGATCCGATCGCGGTCGCGTCGGCGACGGTGGCTTCGCGGATTACCGGATCCGGCACGACATCAGCTCTTTTCCAGGTATTCGACCCGGTCCTGGTCCACCACGTCGGCGATCAGACGCGCGAGGCCGGGGAAGTTCTTCAGTTCGGGATCCTGTTCGACGAACGCCTGCGAGCACGTCCGCGCGTCGGCGATCACCTCTTCGTCCCGCAGCAGCGAAAGCAGCTTGAGCGTGGACCGCTTCCCGGACTGGGCCGCGCCGAGGATGTCGCCCTCCCGCCGCAGCTCCAGATCGAGCCGCGACAGCTCGAAACCGTCCGTTGTGGACTCGACGGCGGCCAGCCGCTCCCGCGTCGACGTACCGTCCAGCGTCTCGGTCACCAGCAGGCACAACCCCGGCACGCTCCCCCGGCCGACGCGGCCCCGCAGCTGGTGCAGCTGGCTGACCCCGAACCGGTCGGCGTCCATGATCACCATCGCGGTCGCGTTCGGCACGTTCACGCCGACCTCGATCACCGTCGTGGCCACCAGCACGTCCAGCTCGGCCGCGGCGAACGCCCGCATCACGGCGTCCTTCTCGTCGGCGGGCATCCGGCCGTGCAGCACGCCGATCCGCAATCCCTTGAGCGGTCCGTGTTCCAGCTCCGGCGCCACGTCGAGCACGGCGAGCGGCGGCCGGTCCGTCTTGTCCGACGGCGGTTCGTCCCCGATCCGCGGGCACACGACGTACGCCTGATGTCCCTTGCCGACCTCCTCGCGGACCCGCTGCCACGCCCGGTCCAGCCACGCGGGTTTCTCCGCGACCGGCACCACGGAAGTCTTGATCGGCGAACGCCCCACCGGCATCTGCCGCAGCGCGGAAGTCTCCAGGTCGCCGTACACCGTCATCGCGACCGTGCGCGGAATCGGCGTCGCCGTCATGACCAGCACGTGCGGGCTCGTCCCCTCGGCACCCCGCGAACGCAGCGCGTCCCGCTGCTCGACGCCGAAACGGTGCTGCTCGTCGACCACGACCAGGCCCAGATCGGCGAACGCCACGGTGTCCTGGATCAGCGCGTGCGTGCCGACGACGATGCCCGCCTCGCCGCTGACCGTCTCCAGCAACGCCTTCTTGCGTTCCTTCGCCCCCATCGACCCGGTCAGCAACGTGACCCGCGTGGCGTTCTCCGCCCCGCCCAGCTCCCCCGCCTGCGCGAGATCGCCCAGCATGTCCCGCAGCGAACGCGCGTGCTGCGCGGCCAGCACCTCCGTCGGCGCGAGCATCGCGGCCTGCCGCCCCGAGTCCACCACCTGCAGCATCGCGCGCAGCGCCACCACGGTCTTCCCGCTGCCGACCTCGCCCTGCAGCAGCCGGTTCATCGGATGCTCTGTCGCCAGATCCGCGGCGATCTCGTCGCCGATCTCCCGCTGCCCGTCGGTCAGTTCGAACGGCAGCCGCTTGTCGAAGGCGTCCAGGATTCCGCCGTCGGTGTGCGGGGACGCCTTCGCCGGACGCGACACCGCGGAATGCCTGCGCTGCGCGAAAATCAGCTGTACCGCCATGGCCTCGTCCCATTTGAGCCGCTGCCGCGCGCTCTCCAGCGCCGCCCAGCTTTCGGGCCGGTGGATCCCGCGCAGCGCGGGCTCCAGCTCGCTCAGGCCGTACCGCTTCAGCAGTTCGGCGGGCATCGGGTCCTCGTCGACCTCGAGGACGTCGAGCACCTGCCGCACGCACTTCTCGATCGACCACGACGGCATCCCGGCCGCCGCCGGGTACACCGGGATGATCGCGCCGGCGAAGTTGTCGACGGCCTCGGCCTCGTTTTCCGGCTCCAGCAACTGGTACTCGGGATTAGCCAGCTGCAGCGTGTCGCGGAAAGCGGTGACCTTGCCCGAGAACAGGCCCGTCTTCCCGGGCGCCAGCTCCTTCTCCCGCCACGCCTGATTGAAGAACGCGCAGGCGAGACGGCGTTTCCCGTCGGTGATCACCATGTCGAGGATCGTGCCGCGCCGCGATTTCATGGTGCGCTTGCTGATCTTCTCGATCCGCGCCAGCACGGTCGCGTACTCACCGAGTTCGAGCCCGGCGATGTCGGTCATCTCGCCGCGCTCCGCGTAGCGGCGCGGATAATGCCGCAGCAGATCGCTGACTGTCTCGATGTCCAACGCCGTCGACAGCGCCTTCGCCGTCTTGGCGCCCAGCAACAGCGGAAGCTTGTCGCGCAGCCCTGCCATGGTCTACTCAACCCCCATCAGCAGCACGGCGCCCGCCTGGCCACTGGCATAACTCGTCAACTCCACCTCGGGATGCTCCACCCGTAGCTGCTCGGCCAGCTCCGCGGCGACGCCCGGCGGCACGTCCGCCCCGGTCAGCACGGTCACCAGCTCACCACCGACCGCCAGCATGCGGCCCAGCACCTTCATCGCGGCCGCGACGAGATCGCCGTCCGAAGGCACCACGCCACCCGCGGGCTCGATGAGCACCACCTCGTCGTCGACCAGGCCGATCAGATCGCCGGACTGGGCCCGGCCCACCCAGGTTAGCGACTCCTCCAGCGCGATCCGCAGCTCGCCACGCCTGGTCGCCGCCGCCGCTTCGGCCATCGCGACCACGTCGTCGTTCGTGCGCCGCGCCGGATCGTGCACCGCCAGCGCGGCCAGCACCTGCACCGGCGAGGCACACGGGATCACCACGACGTCGCGATCCGCGGCCATCGCGTGCCCGGCCGCCGCGTCCGCCGCCGTGGTCAGCTCGGCACCGCCCGGAAGCACCGTGACGTGACGCCCGGCGGCCTCGTTGAGCAGGCCGATCATCTCCTCGACACTCGGCGTGGTGCCGCTCGGCACCGCCAGCACCGCGACGCCTTCCGCGCGCAGCACCTCGGCGAGCGCGCCACCGTGGACGACCACCACCACCGTGCGGTCGAGCCCGCCACCCGGTTCGATCGGGGTCGGCGTGACGAGCGGCTCGACCCGGATGCGGCGCGGCCTGCCCAGCTCGATCCCGGCCTCGATCGCGGCGCCGATGTCCGCGCAGTGCACGTGGACGGCGTGGCTGCCCGAGCCGTCCCCCGCCACCGTGACGCTGTCCCCGAGGCCGCTCAGCTCCTTGCGCAACGCGGGCAGCCGCGCCTCGTCGACGCCGTCGAGCAGGTACATGACCTCCCACGCGTAAGCGACCTCACCCGGGGCGTGGGACGTGATCGCCTCCAGAGCGTGTTCGTGCTCGGTCGCGGTACCGGTGACCACGCCGGCGAGCGCGTCGAGTACCGCGACCAGCCCCCGCCCGCCCGCGTCGACGACCCCGGCCCTGGCCAGCGCGGGAAGCTGCTTCGGCGTCTCTTCCAGCGCGGCCGCCGCGGCCCCGGCGGCCGCCGTCGCGACCTCGGCGAGATCACCCGTGCAGCCGCGCACGACGGTCGCGACCGCGTGCAGGACGGTGATCATGGTCCCGGCCACCGGACGGCTCACCGCCCCGGTCGCCACCTCGTCGGCGTGCACCAGCGCCGCGGCCAGCCCCGGCCCGTCCAGCTCCCCGCCGTCGGCCGCCCAGTCCGCCAGACCCCGCACGACCTGGGAAATGATGACCCCGGAGTTCCCGCGCGCGGCCGCGACCGCGCCCTGCGCGAGCACGGCAAGCGCCTCGGCCGCGGTGGCAGGCCCGGCGTCGGCCAGCGCGCGATGGGCGCCGGTCATCGTGTGCAGGAGATTGGACCCCGTGTCGGAGTCCGCCACCGGGTAGACGTTGATGCCGTTGATCGCCGGCCGCAGCCCGTCGAGACTGTGCACACAGGCCGCCGACCAGGCCGACACCGCCGCCACGTCCAGCACCCGCACCCGTAACCTCCTCGCTGGTCCCCGCGAGGGTAGCGACCCGGTGCGACGGCCCCGGAAACCACTAGTTACTATGGTCGAGTTGCCCAGGGGTTATCTGGGCCGTTCTACGTCCCAGATTCAAAGGAGTTCGACGTGGCTGCCGTGTGCGACGTCTGTGGCAAGGGGCCGGGCTTCGGCAAGTCGGTCTCGCACTCCCATCGGCGTACCAACCGCCGCTGGAACCCGAACATCCAGACCGTTCACGCGAAGATCGGTCTGTCCCAGCGCAAGCGCCTCAACGTGTGCACCTCGTGCATCAAGGCGGGCAAGGTCGTGCGCGGGTAGGGTCGCCGAAAGGCTTGAATGGCGAGTGCTCGCGTAGAGCGCTCGCCATTTTTTTCGGCTCCCGTGTCTTTTGGGGGTCGAACCCCCCAAACCCCCGCCAGGGGGCAAGCCCCCTGGACCCCCAGCCGTGGTCACGTTCTGCTGTTAACTCACCACTGCCTGCCCGTGCCCTGAAGGGCACCTTCAGGGCATGTGGCGTACTGAAGGGCGCCTTCGGCGCGCTGGGTGAGTTGAAGCGCTTTCGCAGCATCGGGGCCGTGTGGCTCTCGTAGTTCCGCGAGTTACACCGAGGGACGCCCTGGGTGCGTTGAGTGCGACGGGGGCGTCCCTCGGTGCATCCAACGCACCGGGGGCGTCCCTCGGCTTTCAGGCCCCCCAGCGGCGGCGCGGCGGCGTCTCGAACGCGCCGGTCGGGGCGTTGAGCGTCTCGAGGGGAGCGTTCAGGACGTGGCATCAGGCTGCGGCCCGCACGCCCACCGCTCGATGGGCCGTGAAGGCCTCCTTCACAGCGTTGAGCGCCGTGAAGGAGGCCTTACCGGCGCTGAGTGCTGGCATGGAGGCCTTCACGGCGTGTCGGCGGCGCAGTTCAGCCGTAGAAGTCGGTGAGGAGGGGGAGCAGGGTCTTCGGGTGCTGGAGCACGCCGTGGTCCTGGCCCTCCAGTGTGTGGTACACCCCGCCCGGCACGGCCTCGGCGGCGGCGCGAGCGGCCGCGGGCATCCACGCCGGGCTCGCACCCCCGCCGATGACGAGCGTGGGCACCTTGATCTCCGCGAGAGAAGCGGGCAGGTGGTTGCCGGGGCCGCAGATCGTCAGGTCGTACGGCAGCGTGTGCGCCAGCGCGGTGAACCAGCCCCACACCGGAGCGGTCCGCATCCCGGCGACGACCTCGGCAGGCGTGTCGGTGCCCTCGACCAGGAACAACGTCACGGCCTCGTCGCAATCCCCCGCGTCCAGCGCCGCACGCACGCGATCCACGAGGTCGTCGGCGGGCCGTGGGCGGCTGCCGTCGACGATGTACGGCGGTTCGTACGCCGCGACACGGTCGATGGGCAGGCCTCGCGAAGCCGCTTCCAGCGCCAGGACCGCACCCGAGGAATGCCCGAACACGTGCGCCGAACCACCGACGTGCTCGATCAGCGCGGCGAGATCCTCGACCTCCCGGTCCACGCTGTACGTCTCGGCGTCACCGCTGTCGCCCCGGCCACGCCGGTCGTAGGCGATCGTCGTGTAGCCGTCCAGAGCTTCGGCCAGCCCGGCGACGGTCGTCCGGTCGTTGACGGCGCCGCCGATCAGGATCAGCGGCGCCCCGGCGCCACGGCGGTCGTACTCGATCTTGGTGCCGTCAGCGGAAACGACGGTCGAAACCTCGGTCATGCGGTCCTCCAGGAAACAGGGAAGCGGCTCGAACGCCGCCGTTCACCCAGAGGTCGGAACCGACGCCCGCTCCTTGACACAAGGTTACGGAAGTTTCCATTCGACCGGCGCCGCGCCCTGCTCGGCCAGCAGCTGGTTGGCGCGGCTGAACGGCCGCGAACCGAAGAAACCGTTGTGCGCCGAAAGCGGGCTCGGATGCGCCGACTCGATGCACGGGACGTTGCCCAGCATCGGCTTCAGGTTCCGCGCGTTGCGGCCCCACAGGATCGCGACCATCGGCTCCGAGCGCGCGGCGAGCGCTTTGATCGCCTGCTCGGTGACCTGCTCCCAGCCCTTGCCCTGATGCGAGTTCGACTTGCCGGGCTGCACCGTCAGCGCCCTGTTGAGCAGCAGGATGCCCTGGTCAGCCCACGGCGTCAGATCGCCGTTGGACGGCGGCGGATAGCCGAGGTCCTCGCAGTACTCCTTGTAGATGTTGATCAGGCTCTTCGGGATCGGGCGCACGTCCGGCGCCACCGAGAAGCTGAGCCCGACCGCGTGCCCCGGCGTCGGATACGGGTCCTGGCCGACGATCAGCACCCGCACGTCGTGGAAGGGCTGCTTGAACGCGCGCAGGACGTGCTCCCCCGCCGGGAGATAGGTCCGCCCGGCGGCGATCTCCGCGCGGAGGAACTCCCCCATGGCGGCGACCTGGGGCGCCACCGGTTCGAGGGCCTCGGCCCAGCCTGCTTCGATGATCTCGTGCAGCGGTCGTCCGGTCACGGGGCGCGAGCTTAGCGCCTTCAGGAGAGGCGCCGAAGCTCGCCCCGGAACCGGATCGCGCGCTCGACGTAGGAGTTGACCACCTGCGCGATCTGCTCCGGCCCGAAGGAGGAGTTCGGCCGCGTCTTCGCGGGCACACCCAGCGCGATTTCCCCTTGTCCCACATGGGATTCGTACGACAACACGGCACCGGCGCCGACCATGCCGCCGTCTTCGATCACCGAACCGTTGAGCACCACCGACCCGGACGCGATCAGGCAACCCGTCCCGATCGTCGCGCCCTCGATGTGCACGGAATGCCCCACCGCCGACGACGGCCCGAGAATCGTCGGATGCCGCCGCGTGCAGTGCACGACGCAGCCGTCCTGGATGTTGGAGCGCTCCCCGATCTCGATGTACCCGTGGTCGCCGCGCAGCACGGTCTGCGGCCACACCGAGGCGTTCGCGGCGATCCGGACGTCGCCGATGACCGTGGCGTCGGGGTGGACGTAGGCATCGGGGTGGATGGTCGGTTCGAGCTCCCCGAGCGCGTAGATCGGCATGCGTTCCTCCGGATACAGCGGTTTCACCAACGATGCGATTGGATCACGGGCATCGCCGCGAAGACGAGAAACCAGCGCCGGGGCACGCGGATCGCGCTCGTGCTCCTGGTGCTGGCCGCGTTCTTCTGGCCCGTCGGCGCCATGCCCGCGCTCGCGAACGGACTGGCCGCCACGCCGCCGATGGGCTGGAACAGCTGGAACCAGGTCGGCTGCTACGGACTGACCGAGCAGGTCGTCCGCGACGCCGCCGACGCACTGGTGAAGACCGGAATGCGCGACGCCGGATACCGCTACGTCGTCGTCGACGACTGCTGGCAGGCCCCGACGCGAGCTTCCGACGGCTCGCTGCGCGGCGATCCCGTGCGGTTCCCCGGCGGGATCGCCGCGCTCGCCGGCTACGTCCACGCACGGGGCCTGCAGTTCGGCATCTACGCCGTGCCGGGCAGCCGGACCTGCGCGATGGCCAGCAACGCTTACCCCGCCACCGGAATCGGCTCGCTCGGCCACGAACGTCAGGACGCGGAACTGTTCGCGCGCTGGGGTGTCGATTACCTCAAGTACGACTGGTGCAATGCGGACACTGTGGACGGTCTCGACCGGAAAGCCGCCTTCACCGGGATGCGTGACGAACTCGCCCGGCTCGGCCGCCCGATCCTCTACGCGATCTCCGAATACGGCGCGTCCCGCCCGTGGACCTGGGCACGCTCGGTGGCGAACCTCTGGCGCACGACGAACGACCTCTCGCCGGACTGGGCGTCGGTGCTCTCGGTGCTCGGACAGCAGGCGGACGTCGCCGGGTACACCGGCGTCCCGGGCGGCTGGAACGACCCGGACATGCTCCAGGTCGGCAACGGCTCGCTCACCCCGGACGAGAACCGGGCGCACTTCAGCCTGTGGGCACTGCTGAACGCGCCGTTGTTCGCCGGAGCCGCCCCGGACAAGCTGACCGCGGCGAACCTGGCGACGCTGCGCAATCCCGAAGTGATCGCGCTCGACCAGGATTTCGCGCACAGCCAGGGACGCCGCTGGTCATCCTCCGGCGACGCCCAGGTGTGGGGGAAACCGACCTCCGACGGCGGATTCGCCGTGGCGTTGCTGAACACCGGCACGACGCCCGCGCCGATCTCGGCCACCGTGCCCGGCACCTGGCGGGTCCGCGATCTGTGGCAGCACACCGACACCGGCAGCGCCACCGACGTCGTCTCCGCCACCGTCGCCCCGCACTCGGTGGTCCTGCTCCGGCTCAGCCGTCCGTGAAGGACTCCTTCACAGCGCTGAAGGTAGTGATGGAGTCCTTCACGGACCGACGAGGTCCTTGGCGTAGCAGACGCTCTCGGGCTCACAGCGGTAGACGCCGAACTTCGGGATCTCGTAGTAGCCCGAGGATTCGTACAGCGCCAACGCTTCGGGCTGTTTGACGCCGGTTTCGAGCACGGCCCGTTTCCGCCCGGCGGCGACCGCGGTGCGTTCCAGCTCGGCCAGCATCGCCCGCGCGAACCCGCGACCTCGCGCCGCCTCGACGACGTACATACGCTTCAGCTCGAAATCGCCCGGCCGGAAATACGGGGCGGGGCCGTCATGAGCCCGCCAGCCACCAGTCGCGACCGGGACGTCGTCGAGATAACCGACGAGGAACAACCCCTGCGGCGGAGCGAACTCCGCCGGGTCCATCGGCGTCGCGTCCTCACTGCCGTAGCGTTCGACGTAGACCAGCTGGACCTCGTCCATCAGCTTGACGGCGTCGGGATGGTCGTACGGGACCACACGAATGTCCATGTCAGAAGGCTAAAGACGGGCGCAACCGGCTTTCCGCCCGGCTCAGCGCCAGTGTTCCCAGCCCGACCCGTGTTCGTACGGCTTGCCGTCCACGGTGACGCCGGACTCCGCGATGGTCACCGCGCCGATCGCCCGCCAGCCCTCCGGCGGATCGCCGAACGGCGGGAAGGTCGCCGCCAGCGCGTGGTCCTCGCCGCCGGTGAGCACCCAGCGCAGCGGATCCGCGCCGAGCGCCGTGCCCACCTCGACCAGCCGCGACGCGACCTCCAGATCGGCGGTGCGGATGTCGATGCCGACCCCGGACGCCTCGGCGATGTGGCCCAGATCGGCGAGCAGGCCGTCGGAGACGTCGATCATCGACGTCGCGCCCGCGTCGGCGGCCAGCGGCCCGGCCTCGTACGGCGGCTCGGGGCAGCGCTGCGCGTTGACCACGCCGACCGGCGACCGGAACCCGCGGCCCAGCACGGCGAGCCCGGCGGCCGCCCAGCCGAGTTTGCCGCACACCGCGACGACGTCGCCGGGCCGCGCGCCCGACCGCGTCACCGGTTCGCGGCCGCCGAGGTCACCCAACGCGGTGACGCTGATCACGAGCTGGTCGGCGCGGACCATGTCCCCGCCGGAAACGCCGACGCCGGCACGTTCGGCCTCGGCCCACATCCCCTTCGCCAGCTCGGTGATCACCTCGGTGGGGGTGTCGGGCGGGCAGGCGATGCCGACGAGCAGCGAGCTGGGCCGTGCGCCCATCGCCGCGATGTCGGCCAGGTTCACCGCCGCGGCCTTGCGGCCGACCTGCTCCGGGCTGGACCAGTCCAGCCGGAAGTGCACGCCGTGCACCAGCACGTCCGTACTGGCCACGACGCGGCCGTCGGGTGCGGCGACGACCGCGGCGTCGTCGCCGGGGCCGAGCAGCGTGGCCGCAGGCTGCCGCCGTCCCGCGATCACCGCGTCGATCAGCGCGAACTCGCCGGTCCCCGCCACCGTGCCGTCGTCCGGTGACACCGGTCACCTCCCGTTTCTTCTCACACAACACATGTCGATCACCGACAGTCGGATGCCCTATGTTTTTCCCGGAGCCGGGGATACGTTGCTGACAACGTTCCTACCTTGAGCCGAGCGATACCGACGAAAGGGCGCGCCGTGGTCCACGCATACATCCTCATCCAGACCGAGGTCGGCAAGGCGGCCGCGGTCGCCGCGGAGATCTCCGACATCCCCGGCGTCACCAGCTCGGAGGATGTCACCGGACCCTACGACGTGATCGTGCGCGCGGCGGCCGACAACGTCGACCAGCTCGGCCAGCTCGTCGTCGCCAAGGTGCAGAACGTGGAAGGCATCACCCGTACGCTGACCTGCCCGGTGGTCCATCTCTGACGGGTGGTGTAGTGGTCCGGTGGACTCCAACACCGGCGCACCACCGAAAGCGGTGCTGTACATCGCGACCGCGCTCGCTGTCGCGCTGGCGGCGGCGGTCGCGGTCTTCGCGCTGACGAAGGGCACCGCGACCGACTCCTCCGCCGGGCAAGGGCCGCTCGCCCTGGTCTCGGTACCCGCCCCGCAGGCGGGCAGCCCGGACTGCGCGACGCTGATGGGCGCGGTCCCGGCCGAACTCGTTTCGGCGGGCAAGAAGCTCACCCCGCGCACGCTGGCCGACCCCGCCCCGCCGTCGACGATCGCCTGGGGCGACACCGACCCGATCGTGCTCCGCTGCGGGCTCGAGCGGCCGCCGGAGCTCACGCCGACCGCGACGCTGCGGCAGATCAACGGCGTCCAGTGGCTCCAGGTCCCCGGTGAGGGCTCGGCGACCTGGTACGTCGTCGACCGTGGTGTCTACTCCGCGCTGACCGTGCCGGACTCCGCGGGCACCGGGCCGCTGCAGGACATTTCCGGCACGATCGCGGCGAAACTGCCGGCCCGGCCGCTGAAGTTCTAGCGCAGGCCGGTGCCGCGCGCGATCGCGGTCTCGATCAGGGTGGCCAGCAGCGTCGGGTAGTCGACGCCGGTGACCTCCCACATCTTCGGGTAGGCCGACTTCGTGGTGAACCCGGGCATCGTGTTGACCTCGTTGATGGTCGGCTCGCCGTCCTCGCCGACGAAGAAGTCGACCCTGGCCAGCCCCTGGCAGTCCAGCGCGCGGAACGCCTCGACGGCCATGGCGCGCAGGCGCTCGGTGACCGCGTCGTCCAGCTTCGCCGGGATGTCCAGCTCCGCGTCGTCGCCGAGGTACTTGGTTTCGAAGTCGTACCAGGCGCTTTCGTCGTCGGACAGCACGCGGATCTCCGCCGGCAGCGACGCCTCGACCCGGCCGTCGGGGAATTCCAGCACGCCGCACTCGACCTCGCGGCCCGCGACGGCGGCCTCCACCAGCACCTTGGGATCGGTCTGCCGGGCCAGCGCGATCGCGGCGTCCACTTCGGACCAGTCGGCGACCCGGCTGATGCCCACGCTCGACCCCGCGCGCGACGGCTTGACGAACACCGGCAGCCCGAGCCGTTCCCGGTCCGCCTCGTCCACTGTGGACTGTCCACGGCGGAGCGCCGCGTAGGTGCCGACCGGCAGCCCTTCGGCGGCGAGCAGCTTCTTCGCGTATTCCTTGTCCATCGCGGCCGCGCTGGCGAACACGCCGGGGCCGACGTAGGGGATCCCGGCGAGTTCGAGCAGCCCCTGGATGGTGCCGTCCTCGCCGAACGCGCCGTGCAGGACGGGGAAGACGACGTCGACCGCGGCCAGCGCCTCGGTGGCCTCGCCGGTGTCGAGCATGACCAGCTCGCGCTGGGTCGGGTCGCCCGCGAGCACGAGCGCCTTGCCCTGCTCGACCGAGGGCAGCTCGCGGCCGCGGATCGCCAGCTGCTCGGGCTCGCCGCTGCCGAGCACCCAGCCACCCTCCGGGGTGATCCCGATCGGGACCGCCTCGAACCGCGCGGGGTCCAGGTTGGCGAGGACGCTGCCCGCGGAAAGACACGAAATCGTGTGTTCCGTGCTCCGGCCACCGAACACGACCGCCACCCGAATCTTTTCACCGCTCATAGCCGGTCACCGTACATGCGTGCTCCCTGCTCCTCGGATCAGCGGGCTTGTTGGGGTGACGCACCGGCACGGCTTCCCGTTGCGCGGGGAACGGCACTGCCGCCCGATACGTCATACAGTGATCAAGCCGTTACGCATGGGAGGGGTTCGATGGGCGACGGGTACGCGGTGGTGGTCGAAGCGATCGAAACAGCGGCGCGAGCAGCGAGACGGACCGCCGACGGCGTGCGGCCGGTGGACCTGGCGGGCGCGCTCGCGGGTGTCGGCCGCGGCCTGCCGGGCGGGGCGTCGGCGGAGGCCGCGCGGCTGCTGGCCGACCGGTGGGGCCGGGAGTTGCCCGCCTGGGTGAAGAACGTGGAGGCGTACGGCGAGCAACTGGCGGACGCGGCCAGCCGTTACCGCGCCGACGACGCCGCCGCGGCACGGGACCTGCGGGCCGTGCCGGTGCCCGGCGGAAGGCGGCCGGTCTGATGGTCACCTGGGGCGATGTCCGGCGCTGGAAACCCGGCGCCATCGGCGAAGTCGCGGACACGCTGGGGCGGCGCTGCACCACGCTGGTCGGCGTCAACGAGGATCTTCACGCGGTCGTGAAACTGGACGGCTGGACCAGTGACGCCGCCGTCGCGGCCAGGACCCGCGGGGGCTCGCTGGTTTCCGGGCTCGAGCAGCGGGTCACCGAGGCGTCCGCGGTGCGGCGCGCGGCACACGAGGTGCAGATCGCGCTGGACCGGATCACCGCGTACGTCCGGGAAACCGACGAGCTGGCCGCGCGCAACGGCCTGACCATCGGCACCGACGGCGTCATCGTCCAGGTGCCGCACACCGGTCCCCCATCGCCACCGGACGTCGCGGCGGCGCGGGCTCACGTGCAGGCGGAGCTGGCGGACCGCATCGACCAGATCCTGCGCCACGCCGCCGACGTCGACGCGGACTTCGCCGCGGTGCTGCTGCGCGCGATGCGCGGCGAGATCACCGACCAGGGCGTCGGCACCCTGGCCCAGGCCGCCGAGGTCGGCGCCGGACAAGGCGGCCTGTCCGTCATCGGGCCGCCGGAGCACGCCAGGCCGGGTGAGGTGAAAGCCTGGTGGGAGAGCCTTTCCGACACCGCGAAGGGCACGATCCTGCGCGACAACCCGGACCTGATCCGCAATCTCGACGGCATCCCCGTCGTGGACAGAGACGCCGCGAACCGCGCGGTCCTGCAACGCGAGATCGACCGCTTTCGAAGCGACCTCTCCCCGGAGGGACAAGGCAAGTTGCGCGGTCTTCTGGAGATCGACAAGCGCCTTCACCAAGCCTCCGGCGGGCAGCAGCAAGCGTTCCTCATGGGCCTGGACACCAGCGGGGACGGCAAGGCGATCGTGGCGTCGGGCAATCCGGACACCGCGGCGAACGTC
Source organism: Amycolatopsis sp. NPDC059021 (assembly GCF_042739895.1). Lineage (NCBI taxonomy): Bacteria > Bacillati > Actinomycetota > Actinomycetes > Pseudonocardiales > Pseudonocardiaceae > Amycolatopsis > Amycolatopsis sp. NPDC059021. The sequence goes on along the minus strand of NZ_JBHYIQ010000128.1, from coordinate 11,800 downwards.
GCCACCTACGTCCCCGGCACCGGTTCCGACCTGGCGAACATCGGGACCGATCTGGGCCGCTCGGACAGAATGCTGCACGCCGCCGAGGTCTCGGGGTCACCGTCCACCGCGGTGGTCACCTGGCTCGGCTACGACGCGCCGAACGGCTTGGGGGACGCGATCGGCAGCGGCTACGCGGAGAACGCGACCACCTCCTTGCAGGGGTTCGAGGAAGGAATGCGGGCAACACATCAGGGGCCTCCGGCACACAGCACGGTGCTCGGCCACAGCTACGGAACCACGGTGGTCGGCCTCGCCGCCCACAACGGCGGGTTGAATGCCGACGAGCTGGTGTTCGTCGCCAGTCCCGGCGTCGGAGTGGATCACGCGAGCGATCTGCACCTCACCGGAGTCGACCAGGCGGATATCGGCCAGCATGTCCATTCGACGGTGGCCCAGCACGACATCATCAACACGGCGAACTTCGAGCTGTCCGACGGCGCGGGCCCCGGCGAGGACCGGATTCTCGGCCCCGATCCGACGGCGAAAGCCTTCGGCGGCCAGACCTTCACGTCGGCTCCCGGAACCGCCGGGCCCGCGTATCTGGGCGGCTACAGCGAACAAGCCCACAGCGAATACTGGGAAGACCGCAATCCCTCGCTGAACAACATCGGACAAGTCATCGCAGGGAAACCGACCTCGTGAAGCGTCTGACCGGGGCAACCGCCGCAGCCATCGTCGCGGCGCTGCTCGCAGCATGTTCCTCCGGAGGTGGAGCAGATATGAAGCCCACGATGACCGAGAAACAAGCTCAGGACCGGATCGAGCAATACATCACCGCGGCGTCCTCCGCGCTCCCCGCGACGGCGCAGCGGAAGGTGAACTGGCAGAACCGCTCCGAATGCGCGGATCCCACCGACAAAGGGCCTCGCGGGCGGTTCGAACTGTCCACCGACTACGAGATAGTCGGCCTCGACCGCACCAGTTTTCCTGAGGTTTTCAACGCCGTTGTCGAGTGGTGGAGAGCACACGGTTTCACGGTTCTCACGGATAACAGGCCCAAAGACCAGTACGTGTTCGCACGCAACAACACCGACGCGTTCGATATGTCGATCAAAGCCAACGACCTGGGCAAGCTATACATCGGTGCCACGTCCACTTGCGTGTGGCCCAACGGGACCCCAGCGCCGCAGGCTGAGGGCGGCTCTAAGGGAACCGAGGAAACCGTCGCCGCACCACCAGCGACACCGGATGTCACACCCGCCAAAGCAAAGCGCCCCCGACGTCCGGCGCTCGACGAGTACACCGAGGATTTCGATCAGACGGATTGGACCGACGAGCAGCACTACTGACCCGCATCAAAGGGCACGTCTCGAATGGGCCGGGATGTGCCGAGGGACGCCTTGGGTGCGTTGGGTGCACCGAGGGACGCCCTCGTCGCATCGAACGCACCCAGGGACGCCTTCGGCGCAGTGACCGCATGGCCCAACTCCGACGCCGCCTGGCGCTGTGAAGGCCTCCTTCACAGCGGTCAGCGCCGGTAAGGAGGCCTTCACGGCACGCCGTGGCTCCCCCGCGGCCGTAGCAAAGCGCGTCAGCGCAGCAACGAGACCAGCGTCGGCAGCGCGGTGATCAGGGCTTCCCGGGTACAGCCCGCATAGCCGATCGCGGCGCCGTACGCCGTTGGGGTGCCCGCGAAATGACGCGACAGGCCATCGAAGCGGATACCGCGGCGTTCGGCGTCCGCCAGCCGCGAGGATTCCTCAGCAGCAGAAGCAAAAGGCACGACGAGGTGGGCGCCCGCGTCGTCGCCCTGCACCGGGATGTCCGCGCTGCTCAGCGCGTTCGCCAGCAGTGACCGGCGATCGGCCAGTTCGCGACGCAGTTTCCGCAGGTGACGGCCCAGATCGCCGTGGCGCGCCAGTTCGACGACGACGCGTTGTCCCGCGGGCGAGGGGCGCGTGCCGGTGAGTTCGCGGTAGTCCAGCACGGCTTCGGCCACCTCCGCGGGGGCGACCATCCAGCCCGCGCCCAGGGTCGGCGTCAGGATTTTGCTCGTGGTTCCCAGATGGGCCACGACATCCGGGGCAAGCGCGGCCAGCAGCGGGAGCGGCGCGACGTCGAAGCGCAGTTCGCCGTCGTAGTCGTCCTCGATGACGAGCATTCCGCCCGCCCGCGCGCGTTCGACCAGCTCGACGCGCCGCGCGGCGCTCATCCGGCTGCCCATCGGGTACTGGTGCGCCGGCGAGCAGAACACCGCGCGCGCCCCGATCGGCACGGCGTCCGGCCGCAGGCCCTCGCTGTCCACCGGTACCCCCACCACCGAAAGCCCCGCCAGCCGGAACGCCTGCACCGCACGCTGGTAGCCCGGCTCTTCGACGGCCACGAGATCGCCGCGTTTCAGCACCGCGACGGCGAGTTCGACGACGGCGGCCGTCGTCCCGCCGGTGGCGAGCACCGCACCGGCCGCGAGTCCTCGATGCCGCAGCAGGTGCTCGGTGACCGCGGTCCGGTATTCGGGCAGCCCGGCCCGGTGCGCGCGGATCAGCGGCGCCGGATCGGCGGCCGCGCGCCATGCCCGGCGCCACGCGGCGCGGTCCAGCCCGTCGGCCCACGGCGTTCCCGGGCTGAGGTCCAGCAGCGACGACGACTCGGCCTCGGGTGCCGGGACGGGCGCACCGGACGGCCGGTCGGCGACGGTGTGGCTCGGCGGCGTGGTGACGTAGGTGCCCGATCCGTGCTTGCCCGCGATCCAGCCCTCGGCGTGTAATTGCTCGTAGGCCGCCGACGTGACGGTGCGGCTGACGCCGAGCCGTTCGGCGAGCGCGCGGGTCGACGGCAGCCGGTCGCCGCCGCGCAGATGCCCGCTCGCGGCCGCCTGGCGCAGCGCGTCGGCCAGTTGCACGGCGAGCGGTGTCGGCGCGTCACGGTCCAGGCTGACCGGCAGCGCGGTGTCGGCATGGGACACGATGACCTCCCGAAGTGGACCTCTCAATCATAACGAGAAGTGGACATTTCACAGGGCCACTCGGGACGAGAGACTGGTCTCATGACCAGCTCGACCCCGCTCTCGTCCACTCCCCGCACCACGCTCGGCCGCAAGAAGAACCGCGGCGCCACCGATCGGGAAACGCTGTACTCGGTGCTCGACGACGGGCTGATCTGCCACCTCGGCGTCGTCCGTGACGGTACGCCGCTGGTCCTGCCGACGGGCTACGGACGCGACGGCGACACGCTCTATCTGCACGGCTCCACCGGCGCGAGCAGCCTGCGCACCGCCGCGGGCGTCGAGGTGTGCGTGACGGTGACCCTGGTGGACGGGATCGTCTACTCGCGGTCGGTCAACGACCACTCGATGAACTACCGCAGCGCCGTGATCTTCGGGACCGCGACGCCGGTGCTGGAGCCCGACGCGAAGATGCACGGCCTCAAGGTGCTGACCGATCACCTCGCCCCCGGTTCGTGGGAGCACGCGCGCGACGTCAACGCCAAGGAGTTCGCGGCGGTGTCCGTGCTCGCGCTCGACCTCACCGAGGCTTCGGTGAAGGTGCGCGCCGAAGGCCCGGCGGACGCCGACGAGGACATCGTGGCGGGCAAGGCGTGGGCGGGCGTGCTGCCGGTCCGCACCGTCTTCGGCGAGCCGGAGCCGTCGGCCGATCTGGCCGCCGATTTCCCGGTCCCCGAGCACGTCACGGCCCGGGCCGTGGCAACCGCACCGTGAACGCCGTGCGGCCCGGCTCGCTGGTGACGCCGACAGTGCCACCGTGCGCGGCGACCAGCGACTGGACCACCGAGAGCCCGAGACCCGTCCCCCCGGCTTGCCGCGTGCGGGAAGTGTCGACGCGGTAGAAGCGATCGAAGATCTTTTCCCGATCTTCGGGCGCGATACCCGGACCGGCGTCGATGACCTGGATGACGACCTCGTCACCGTCCACCGCTACAGCCAGCGTGACCGGTGTCCCACTGGGGGTGTGCACCGCGGTGTTGGCCAGGAGGTTGTCGAGGACCTGCCGCAACCGCACGGGATCCGCGTCGAGCGTGACACCGGACTGTCCGAAGTCGACGGTCAGCGGATGGTCGGGCCGTCCGGCGCGGAACGCGTCCGCCGCGGCGTTCACCAGGTCCGCCAGCTCGACGCGTTCCGGGCGCACGGGCGCTTCGGCGTCGCGCGCGTCGAGCCGGGCGAGCAGCAACAGATCGTCGACGAGCACGCTCATCCTGGCCGTCTCCTCACGGATCTTCGCCAGATGCGCCTCGCGCTCGGCCGGCTCATTCGCCGCCGCGTAACGGAAAAGCTCCGAGTAGCCGCGAATGGACGTCAGCGGGGTGCGGAGTTCGTGTGAGGCGTCGGCGACGAACCGGCGCAGCCGTTCGTTGGCCTCGGTGCGCGCGGCGAGCGAGGAATCGATGTGCGCGAGCATCTTGTTGAACGCCGTCCGCAGCTCCTGCACCTCGGCGCCGCCGCCGTCCCCGGTGGCGCGCACCGGGATGTCGGCGTTCGCGGTGAGGTCGTGCGAGGCGATGTCGTGCGCCGTGCCCGCCATCGTGGACAGGGGCCGGAGCCCGCGGTGCAGCACGAGCCGTCCGAGGGCCACGAGCACCGCGAGCGCGAGCAGGAATGCCACGACCTCGACCATCACCAGCTGCCGGACCGTCCGGTCGAGATCGTCCTGCGGTGCCGCGCTCACCAGCACGACGCCGGGATCGACCTGGCAGGTCCGCACCCGGTAATCGCCCTGGCCGCGCAGGGAAACCGTCCGCAGCAGCTCGCCGTCGCCGGTCTCCTCGACGACGCGTGTCAACGGCTTGCTGTCCGCGGGCAACCTGCTCCCCTGGCGCGGGGTGGCGACCCCGTCGCGGACGTCGTACACCGCCGAGTACCACGAATACGCGGACTCCGGGGCATTGTGGACGTCGCGCAGCTGCGGAACCTGGCTCACCTGGCTCTTGGTGAGCTGCTCGTCCAGCCGCCTGCCCAGATAGCCGTGCATGATCCCGACCGTCACCGTGCCCACCACCGCGAACACCACCAGCGCCAGCGCGCCGAGGCCGAGCGCGAGCCGCGTGCCCAGCCGCGAACGGCGCCACGCGGCGTACCACCGTCGCATCCAGTTCACTGTTCTTTGCGGGACACCCGCACCCGGTCGGCATCCTGAGCAGGCTTCGCGAGGGTATGCCCAGGCTGCCTCCAACCGCCCTCACGCACCACATACCCGACACCGCGCACGGTGTGGATCAGCGGTTCGGCGTCGGCGTCGATCTTGCGGCGCAGGTGCGAGATGACGAGTTCGACCACATTGGACCGTCCGCCGAAGTCGTACTCCCAGACGTGGTCCAGGATCTGGGCCTTCGTCAGGACCGTCGGCGAGCGGCGCATGAGATACCGCAACAGTTCGTACTCGGTCGGTGTCAGATCGGCGAGCCGGTCACCGCGCCGGACTTCCCGCGTGTCCTCGTCGAGAGTGAGATCGCCGACCCGCAGCACGGCGGTGCGCGGCGCCTGCACGGCACCGGTGCTGCGGCGCAGCACCGCGCGCAGCCGCGCCATCAGCTCCTCCACCGAGAACGGCTTGACGAGGTAGTCGTCGCCACCGCGGGTGAGCCCCGCGATCCGGTCGGCGGTGGCGTCCTTCGCGGTGAGGAACACCACCGGGACCGCGTCGCCGTTCTCGCGCAGCCGGTCCAGCACGGTGAAGCCGTCGAGGTCGGGCAGCATCAGGTCGAGCACGACGATGTCCGGGCCGAACGCGGCGGCCCTGGCGAGCGCGTCCTGCCCGGACCCGGCGGTCACGGCCTGCCAGCCTTCGTAGCGGGCCACCGTCGCGACCAGGTCGGCGATGTGCGGCTCGTCGTCGACGACGAGCAAGCGCACCGGGCTCTCTTCTGTCACCTCTCCATCCTCCGTGACGGGCGGCTCGCGAGCGACACAAGGCCCCGGCCGACAGGAAGCCGACAGGTTTTCCCCAGATCGTCCACAGCTTCGGCGGCGAGGCTGGCCTGCGTGAACCGAGGAGAAGGAGCATCCGTGTGAGCACCATGACGGCCGTACCAGTCCGGACGCCGATCCGCCCGCGGATCGCCGCGAAGGCCGGGCTGCTCGCGTTCCTCGGCGTCAACGTCGTCGCCGTCACCGCCCTGTTCGTCGCGGGCGGCGCGTCCGACAGCGTGTTGATCGGCATCGGCAGGCTGGCCGGGCTGTACGGCGCGCTGGCGATGGCCTGCCAGCTGCTGCTCGTCGCCCGGCTGCCCTGGCTGGACCGCAGGCTCGGGATGGACCGGCTGACCTCGCTGCACCGCTGGACCGGGTTCGGCGTGCTGTGGCTGCTGATCGCGCATCTGGTGTTCATCGTGTTCGGCTACGCGGCGCTCGAACAGCACGGCCCCGCCGATCAGCTCGTCGAGCTCGCGAACACGATGGAGGGCGTGCTGCGCGCGATCGTCGCGGTCGTCCTGATCCTCGTCGTCGGCGCGGCCTCCGCGCGGTTCGCCCGGCGGCGGATGTCGTACGAGACCTGGCATTTCGTCCACCTCTACACCTACGCGGCCGTGTTACTGGCCTTCGCCCACCAGGTCGCGATCGGACAGTCGTTCACCGGCTCGCCGCTCGCGAAGGCGTACTGGTGGACGCTCTGGCTCGGCGCCGGAACGGCGGTGCTCGCCGGGCGTGTCCTGCTTCCTCTGTGGCGGAACCTGCGGCACCGGCTGCGGGTCACCGCGGTCGTTCCCGAGTCGCCGGACGTCGTTTCGGTGTACCTGACGGGGAAGCACCTCGACCGGCTTCCGGCGCGGGCCGGGCAGTTCTTCCTGTGGCGGTTCATGACGCGTGATCGCTGGTGGCAGGCCAACCCGTTCTCGCTTTCGGCCGCGCCCGACGGGCGGACGCTGCGGCTGACGGCGAAGGCGGTCGGCGAATCCAGCGCCGCGCTGCGCTCGCTGCGGGTCGGTACGCGGGTGTTCGCCGAAGGCCCCTACGGCGCGTTCACCACGATCCACCGGCGGCGGCCGAACGCGCTGCTCGTCGCGGGCGGCGTCGGGATCACCCCGATCCGCGCGCTGCTGGAGGACGTCGCCGGGCATGTCGTGGTGCTGTACCGGGTGCGCACGCCCCAGGACGCGGTGCTGCTGCCTGAGCTGCGCGCCCTCGCCAAGGCCCGCGGCGCGGTGATCCACGTCCTCAGTGGACCGTCCACTGCGGAGGGTCCACAGGGGCCGCTGCTGAGCGCGGAGAGCTTGCGCGCGCTGGTCCCCGACGTGCTGGAGCGGGACGTGTTCGTGTGCGGGCCACCGGGGATGACCTCGGCGGTGCTGCGCGGCCTTCGCCGGCTGCGCGTTCCCGCCACCCAGGTGCACGCCGAACGTTTCAGCCTGGCCGCGTGAGGAAGAGCCGTGAAGAAGACCATTTTCGTGGTGGCGCTGTCGATCGCCGGGTTCATCGCGGTCTGGCGGTTCGAGCCGTCGCCGATGGGCACGACCACCGCGGTGCCGCAGAGCGCACCGTCCACATCGGCCTCGGCGAACGGCTCGTCCGCTTCGGGATCGGCCACCGTCCAGGGCTCCGCCGAGAGCAGCGAATACGGCACCGTGCAGGTGCGGGTCACGTTCTCCGGCAAGCGGATCACCGACGTCCAGCTCGCGCAGGAGCCCGGCAGCCGTCGCGGTCAGCGCGCGATCCCCGTGCTGCGTGAGGAAGCGTTGCAAGCACAGAGCGCGGACATCGACACGGTGTCCGGGGCGACCATGACCAGCGAGTCGTACATCAAGTCGCTGCAGGCGGCGCTGGACGCCAGGGGATGACGATGGCCAGCTGCGTCGAACAGGTGATGGGCCTGCCCGTCTCGCTCGATCTGCGGGACCCCGGTGACTTCTCCGCCGCGATCGAGAAGACCTACGCCTGGCTGCACGACGTCGACGACCGGTTCAGCCCGTTCAAACCCGGCAGCGAGGTCTGCCGCTATGACCGGGGTGAACTGTCCACAAGGGACCTGAGCGGCGACATGCTCGAAGTGCTCGAGCTGTGTGCCTACTACGAGCGGCTCTCCGGCGGCGCGTTCTCCGCGCGGCTGCCGAGGTGCCCGCTCGATCCGTGCGCGGTGGTGAAAGGCTGGGCGGTGCAGCGCGCCGCGGACATCCTGCGTGCGTTCGGGGCGGAAACGTTCTGCCTCAACGCCGGTGGCGACGTGGTCACGTCCGGCGAACCCGAGCCGGGGCGGCCGTGGCGGGTCGGCATCCGCCATCCCGACGCGCCCGGCGACGTGTGCGCTGTCGTCGCATCGCGCGACGGCGCCGTCGCGACCTCGGCCGCCTACGAGCGGGGAGAGCACATCCTCGACGGCCGTAGCGGCCGCCCGGCCGCCGGCCTGCTCAGCGTCACCGTGGTGGCCGCGGACCTGGTGACCGCCGACGCGCTCGCGACAGCGGCGTTCGCGATGGGCGGCGAAGGTATCGCGTGGGCCGCCAACCGGCCGGGCTGTCACGTGTTCATCGTGGACGAGGGCCGCCGGGTGCACCGCTCCCCCAGGCTCGCGCTGGCCTGAGCATCCGCCCACCGGATAAAGGAATCGCGCGTGGCCGGACGAATCGGGCACACTCGCGACGTCCGTCCGTTTCCGGCTTGGGGAGTTCCATGACGTCCTTTGTGCAGAACGTGGCCTTCGACTGCGCCGACGCGTACGCGCTCGCCCAGTTCTGGAGCAAGGTCACCGGGCGGCCGGTCTCCGACGAGGACCGGCCCGGCGACCCCGAAGCGCTGGTGTCCCTGTCCTCGGGGGTCGACCTCGTGTTCTGCCAAGTGCCCGAAGGGAAGTCGGTCAAGAACCGCGTGCACGTGTGCCTGCGCCCGGACGAGGGGCCGCGCGACGCCGAGGTCGAGCGGCTGCTGGGCATCGGCGCGACACTGGTGTCGGACAAGCGAAATCCCGACGGCACCGGCTGGGCCGTGCTCGCCGATCCCGAGGGCAACGAGTTCTGCGTGTTGCGCAGCCTGGCCGAAGTCGCCGAAGGACCCGAGAACTGATGACGGACTACCTGACGGTCAACCGCGCGAACTGGGACGAACGCGCGCCGATGCACGCGAAGTCGGAGGACTACGGCGTCGAGCGGTTCGTCGCGGATCCCGCGCACCTCAGCGATGTCGTGCGGTTCGACCGCTCGCGGCTCGGTGATCTCTCCGGGGTCCGGGGCGTGCATCTGCAGTGTCACATCGGCACCGACACCCTTTCCCTGTCCCGGCTCGGCGCGCGGATGAGCGGTCTCGACTTCTCCGCCGCGTCGCTGGCCGAGGCACGCGAGCTCGCCACGCGGACCGGAACCGCGATCGAGTACCACGAGGCGCCCGTCTACGACGCGCTCGACGTGTTCGGCGCGGAGTCGTTCGACCTCGTGTACACCGGTGTCGGCGCGTTGTGCTGGCTGCCGGACATCGCGCGCTGGGGCCGGATCGTGGCCGGGTTGCTGCGTCCCGGCGGACGTCTGTTCCTCCGGGAAGCCCATCCGATGCTGATGACGCTGGACGAAACGGCCGACCCCGCGTGGCCCCGCTATCCGTACTTCGAGCACGCCGAACCGCTGGTCTTCGACGAGACGGAAACCTATGTGGAGACCGACGCGCGGCTGTCCAACGGCGTCACGCACTCGTGGAATCACGGACTGGCCGAGATCATCACCGCGTTGCTGGACAACGGGCTCACGCTGACGGCGTTCACCGAATACGACAGCGCTCCGTGGTGCGCGCTGCCCGGTCAGATGGTGCGCGGGAACGACAGTGAATGGCGAATGCGTGACGAGCCGCGGCGCCTCGCCGCGAGTTACACACTGGACGCCCGGAAAATCGCCTGAAAACGGACGCCGCCGAAAGATCCTTTCGCGTGGCGGCCGCTGTTCCTAAGGTGCTCGGTATGCCGAGTTCCGATCGTCCTGTTGTCGCCGTCGCCGCCTTGGGCGGCACCATTTCCATGGCGCGAGCCGCCGGGGAGGACGGCGTCGTCCCCCGGCTCAGCGCCACCGACCTGCTCGGCGAACTCGGCTCCGACCTGCCCATGGACGTCCGCGCGGAGACGCTCGCGGGGCTCTCCAGCGCGTCGATGGACTTCGCGACGCTGCTGCGTACGCGCCTGTGGGGCGCCCAGCAGGTTGAGGAGGGTGCGGCCGGGCTCGTCGTCGTCCAGGGCACCGACACGCTGGAGGAGACGGCGTACTTCTTCGAGGTGACCTGGCCGTACGACGCCCCCGTGGTGATCACCGGCGCGATGCGCAATCCGAGCCTGCCCAGCGCGGACGGCCCGGCGAACCTCCTGGCAGCGCTGACCGTCGCGGCCGATCCGCGCAGCCGTCACCGCGGCTCGCTGGTGGCGTTCAACGACGACGTCCACGAGGCACGCTGGGTACGGAAGACGCATTCGAGCCACGTGGAAGCGTTCTCCTCGGCCCCAGCGGGCCCGCTCGCGCTGGTCGCCGAGGGCGCCGTGCACTACTTCCACCCGTCCGCACCGCGAGTTCCCGCGCTGGACGTGGACAACGCCGGGTTCATCGGGGTCGTGCCACTCCTGGAGGCCGGGCTCGCGGACACCGGCGAACTGCTCGACACCGTGGTCAAGGCGGGCGCGAAGGGCGTCGTGATCGCGGCGAGCGGCGTCGGGCACGTTTCGACCGGGCTCGCGGACGTCATCGAGCGGGTGCTGCCCGACCTCCCGGTGGTGATCGCGTCGCGCACCGGCGCGGGCACGACTTTCCGTGCCACGTATGGATTTCGTGGTTCGGAGTCGAGCCTGATCGCGATGGGCGCGACGATGGCGGGCTGGCTGTGCCCGCGCAAGTCACGGGTCCTGCTGCACCTGCTGCTCGCCGTCGGCGCCGACCGCGCGGAGATCGAGCGGCAGTTCCGGCTGCGTGGCGATCTCTAGTCCTGGCTCAGTCCTGGATCGGCCCGTTGAGCAGGTCGTGGTGGTAGGGACGCATCTCGCGGCCGCCGTCGCGGTAGACGTGGATGCTGATCGCCGGGTCCACGCCCTCGTTGCGCACCTGGTGCACGTAGCCGGGGCCGAACACGCGGGACTGCCCCGCCGTCAACGCGTGCAGCTCGGTCACCGCGCGTCCGCCGGGGGCGCGCCGGGCGACGGTTTCGTGCAGCTTGCCGCTGACCACGGTGAACGCGCCGGTCGAGAACGCGTGGTCGTGCAGGTCGGTCTGCTGGCCGGGCAGCCAGCTCATCAGCCAGATCTCCTGCCGCTCGTCACGGTCGACGAGGGCGGAAAACCGCTGGTCGGGGTCGTAGCGCAGGAGGTGGCGCCAGCGATCACGGTCGGCGGCGTACGCCAGCGCGACGCGCACCGGATGGCGCAGGGCGGGGTTTTCGGGACGCAGCAGCGTGTTGTCCGGAACGGCGAACATGAAAAGTCCTCAGAGGAAGCGAAGGGTGTCTACGGGCCGGGGCTGGGTTCACCGACAACACGGACACAGCATGTTCGCGGCGGGCAGCATGGGGCGCGGGGTCGGCGACCCCTGCGACTCGGCCCTACGACGCACGAACATGCCGGGTATCTCAGCAGCAGCGGACGCCCCGGTCAACCCGTCTCGGATGCTGGACACAGTTTTTGGCAGTTTTCGAGAACCTCGTGAGGCCCGTGTGACTCGTGAGGCTTGTGGGCTGGGGTCTCGGCTTGGTGCGTGCGGTGCGGCTTGCGGCGGGGTGGGTGCCGAGGGACGCCTTCGGTGCGCTGGCCGCACCGAGGGACGCCTTCGGTGCATCGATGGGCGCACAGGGGGGCCGCGCCGGCCCCCCGCGCGCCCGCCCACAGCGCCGCGGGAGGCCCAAAGAGACACACGG
>NZ_JBHYIQ010000127.1:13167-25990 GCF_042739895.1 Amycolatopsis sp. NPDC059021 | reverse complement strand
CGTTAAGGCCACCTTACGGGCGTCTGACGCTCGTAAGGTGGCCTTAACGGCACGTCGGCAGAAGCTCAGCGGCGGCCGGTGGGGGTGACGTTGAGCATCATCCCGGCCAGCCCGCGCGCCCGGACGGTCAGCTTCGACGCCGCCTCGCGCAGCACCACGGACGCCGGGGCGTCCGGCGCGGCGAGCACCAGTGGCGTGCCCGCGTCGCCCTGTTCGCGCAGCCGCGGGTCGAGCGGGACCTGGCCGAGCAGCGGTACCTCGGAGCCGACCGACTTCGACAGCGAGTCCGCCACGGTCCGCCCGCCGCCCGACCCGAACACCTCCATGCGTTCCCCGGAAGGCGTCTCCAGCCACGACATGTTCTCGATGACCCCGGCCACCCGCTGACGCGTCTGCAGCGCGATCGCCCCGGCGCGCTCGGCGACCTCGGCGGCGGCCTGCTGCGGGGTGGTGACCACCAGGATCTCCGCGTTCGGGATCAGCTGCGCCACCGAGATCGCGATGTCGCCGGTGCCCGGCGGCAGATCCAGCAGCAGGATGTCGAGGTCGCCCCAGAACACGTCGGCGAGGAACTGCTGCAGCGCGCGGTGCAGCATCGGACCACGCCACACGACCGGCGCGTTGCCCGGAGTGAACATGCCGATCGAGATGACCTTCACGCCGTGCGCCTGCGGCGGCATGATCATCGTGTCGACCTTGGTCGGCTTCTCCCGCGCGCCCAGCATGCGCGGGATCGAGTGGCCGTAGATGTCCGCGTCGACCACGCCGACGGATAGCCCGCGCTCGGCCATCGCGGCGGCCAGGTTCACCGTCACCGACGACTTGCCGACGCCGCCCTTGCCGGACGCGACGCAGTACACCCTGGTCAGCGAGCCCGGCTGGGCGAACGGGATGACCGGCTCGGCGGCGTCGCCGCGCAGCGATTTCCGCAGCTCGGTGCGTTGCTCGTCGCTCATCACGTCGAGTTCGACGCGGACGTCACGGACTCCGGGGAGCTTCGCCACCGCCTCGGTGGTGTCCTTGGTCAGCGTCGCCTTCAGCGGACAGCCCGCGACGGTCAGGTAGATGCCGACCTTGACGACCCCGTCGTCACCCACCTCGACGTCCTTGACCATGCCGAGGTCGGTGATGGGTTTCTTGATCTCCGGGTCGTACACGTCCTTCAGCGCGTTGCGGACGTCGTCGACGCTGGGGAGCTGCTGTGTACTGGTCACCCAGCCCATGTTACGTACCGGTAGGGCTGCTCTGTTTGTCCCGGTTGGATTTCGGCTTGCGAGGCTTGTCGAGGTCCTCACGCAGCCGGTCCAGTTCGCTACGCAGGTAGTCGCGCGTGGCGACCTCGCCGACGGCCAGCCGCAGCGCCGCCAGCTCCCGTGCGAGGTACTCGGTGTCCGCCTTCGTCTGGGCGGCCCGGTTTCGGTCCTCTTCCAGCGAGACGCGGTCGCGGTCGTCCTGGCGGTTCTGTGCCAGCAGGATCAGCGGCGCCGCGTAGGCGGCCTGCGTCGAGAACGCCAGGTTCAGCAGGATGAACGGGTACGGGTCCCACTGCAGCGACACCGCGGCCAGGTTCAGCGTGATCCAGACGATGACGATCAGCGTCTGCCAGAAGAGGTACTTCCCGGTCCCGAGAAACCGCGCGATCCGCTCGGTGAAGCGCCCGAACGAGTCCGGGTCGATGTTCAGCCGGAACCGTGTCTGGCTGCGCGGCTGGTCCAGCCGCCGCCCGCCGGTCAGCTCAGGCACGGTCCGCCTCCGTATCTTGCGGGGCACCCGCACCCGGTCGGCCGCCATGAGCGGCTTCGCGATTGTGGCTCATGTCAGCCTCCTCATGCTCATGGTCGTCGTGATCGCCGGTGACATCGTGCAAGCCGGTTTCGCGCCAGTCCTCGGGCAGCAGATGGTCGAGGACATCGTCGACGGTGACGGCGCCGAGCAGGTGGTCCTCGGCGTCCACCACCGGCGCGCACGCCAGGTTGTACGCCGCGAAGTAGCGGGTCACCTCGGCCAGCGGGGCTGTCGGGCGCAACGCGGCCAGTCCGGTGTCGACGGCGCTCGCGACCAGCTCGGCAGGGGGCTCGCGCAGCAATCGCTGGAAGTGCACGACGCCGACGAACCGGCCGGTCGGCGTCGCCGAGGGCGGGCGGCAGACGAACACCATTGTCGCCAGCGCCGCGGGCAGTTCGGCGTTGCGGATGTGCGCGAGCGCTTCGGCGATCGTGGAATCCGGGGCCAGCACCACCGGCTCGGGGGTCATCAGCCCGCCCGCGGTGTCGGACGAGTACGCCAGCAGCCGCTTCACCGGTGCGGACTCCTCCGGCTCCATCAGCTCCAGCAGCCTGTTCTGCTCGGCGGGGGCGAGTTCGGCGAGTAGGTCGGCCGCGTCGTCCGGGCTCATCGCCTCGAGGATGTCGGCCGCGCGTTCCTCCGCCAGGTACGACAGCAGCTCCTTCTGGTCGTCCTCCGGCAACTCCTCGATGACGTCGGCGAGCTTCTCGTCGTCCATCGCGTCGGCGACTTCGTGACGGCGTTTGAGTGGCAGATCCCGCACGGTGGCCGCGACGTCGACCGCGCGCATGGTGTCGAACAGCATGAGCAGTTGCCCCGCGCCCTGCGGTTGCCCGGACAGGTCGGTCAGCCCGAGCCCGGCCACCTCCGACCACGGCAGCACCTGCATCGCCGACCGCCGCCTGCCGAGGCCGAGCCTGCTGGACCGCTCCCGGATCGCCAGCTTCGCCAGCACCCAGTCCCGGGTGCGGGTGGGCTCCATCGCTGCGTCGACGACGGTGATCCTGGTCTGCGACCCCGGCAGCGTCGCGTGCGCGTCGAGGAGCTGGCCGAGCACCAGGACCTCGTTGGGGCGCTGGTGGAAATGCCGCATGTTGACCGATCCGGTGGCCAGCGTCACCGCGGTCGGCTCGATCGAGGTCACCCGCAGCATCGGCACGAAGACCCGGCGCCGGGTCGCGAGCTCCACGACCAGGCCGAGGATGCGCGGCGGCTGCTGGTCCAGGCGCAGGCCGGCGACCAGGTCACGGACCTTGCCGATCGACTCGCCGTCGGGCCCGAAAACCGGCAGACCAGCCAACTGAGCCGCGAAAACCCTGTTCACTGGGGCCATGGGGCAAAGGCTAGCGGGTCATCGTCCGCGTTGCCCGGGGTGGGCTGAAGGGGACTTTCGTCGCGGGGGATGCGAGGAAAGCGCCCTTCAGCGCGTCCTACGAGAGGAAAGTCCCCTTCAGCTCGCGGCCCAGCGGGTGATCAGCGGGGCCGGGGCGGTGGGGGAATCGTCGTCTTCGTCCTCGATCAGCCAAAGCCAGTTCTGGACGCCCCGCACGAGCGTCCACGCCCGCGCCCGTTCGGCGTCGAGGTCGGCGGCCGCGACGATCGCCGCGAGCCGATCGTCCAGAGTGGACTCCTTGAACCGGTTCCACAGCAAGGGAATCACGCCGTACTCGAGATCGCCCGCGAGCGGCTTCGGGTCGATGACCAGCCATGGCTCCCGCTGTCCGGCCAGCACGTTCTCGAAGTGCAGGTCCTCGTTCACCAGCAGGTTCGCCGAAGAAGGCCCCAGCGAACGACAGACATCGACGGCGGCGTCGACGAACTCGCGCGGGAACGGCCGCCCCAGCTCTTCCCACTCCTGTGGCAGCTCTTCGGCCAGCCTCGCGGCCTCGTCACGCAGATTCCGGGTCAGTCGAGGCGGAGCCGGGACGGCCAGCCGCCGGGCCAGCCCGCCGACGATCCCGACGGCTTCCTCCAGCGGCTCACCGTCGAGCGTCCGCGTGGCGTCCAGCCGTTCGAGAAGCAGCACGCCGTCGTCGGATGCGTTGTCCAGCAACAGAACCGCACCTTGACCGGCCCATGTGGACAGTGCGATCGGCTCGTCGGCGGTGTCCTCGTCCTGGAAGCCCAGCTTCAGCACCACCGGTGTCCCGTCGGGCAGCCGCGCGGGCTGGACGACGCCGACATAGCCGTGCATCGCGGCGCCCTCGAACGTCAGGTTCCACTTCCGGGCGTACCGCGCGGCCAGCTCGGGCACCGTGGCCAGCCAGGCGACGCCCTCCTCGCCGAGGACGGACGGCACCCTCGCGGCGAACTTCGGCGGGATCTCGATCACGCGTCCAGCCTGCCAGCAGGGGGCAAGAGCATTTCCCCGATCGGCCCCCGGGCGTACTCTCGGGGAAGGGGGAGCGACCCCAACGGAGCTGCCATGTTGATGGGAATCCTCAGCGCGGCCGTGCTCGCCGGTGGTGCCTGGCTCGCGGCGAGCGTGCGCGTGGTCAAACAGTACGAACGCGGCCTGATCTACCGCTTCGGCCGCGTCCGATCGAGTATCCGTGAACCGGGACTCACGCTGCTCGTGCCGTTCGTGGATCACCTGCAGAAGGTCAACATGCAGATCGTGACCATGCCGGTGCCGGGGCAGGACGGCATCACCCGCGACAACGTCACCGTCCGGGTCGACGCGGTCGTGTACTTCAAGGTCGTCGACCCGGTGATCGCGGCCGTCAACGTGCAGGACTACCGCTCCGCGGTCGGCCAGGTCGCGCAGACCTCGCTGCGCTCGATCATCGGCAAGAGCGACCTCGACGATCTGCTCTCCAACCGGGAACGCCTCAACCAGGGCCTCGAGCTGATGATCGACAGTCCCGCGCTGGGCTGGGGCATCCACATCGACCGGGTCGAGATCAAGGACGTGGCGTTGCCGGAGGCGATGAAGCGCTCGATGTCGCGGCAAGCCGAGGCGGAGCGGGAACGGCGCGCACGCGTCATCTCCGCCGACGGCGAACTGCAGGCGTCGCACAAGCTGGCGCAGGCCGCCGCGACGATGGCCGACACGCCCTCGGCGTTGCAGCTGCGGCTGCTGGAGACCGTGGTGCAGGTGTCCTCGGAAAAGAACTCGACGCTGGTGCTGCCCTTCCCGGTGGAGCTGCTGCGTTTCCTCGACGCGCAGACCCCGAAGACGGCCGAGCCCGCGAAGGAAAAGCCCGCACCGGAAGCGAACGGCCAGGGTGCCCCGGCGCCGAGGCTGTCCCAGGAATCCGACGTCGTGACCCCGCGGGCGGCGGACTAGTTGTCGAGCTTCCCGTTGACGCCCAGGATGATGATCGTGGTGAGGAAGCCGACGTAGAGCGCCACGATGACGTAGCCGACGACGACCGCGGCCAGCGCGATGCTCCGCCCGCCCGCTTCGCCGCGGTTGGCCTTGGCCAGCGCGATGTGCCCCATGATCAGTCCGGGCAGCGCGGTGATGCACGAGCAGAACCCGAGGATCGAGCACACCAGCGCGCCGATCGCGAGGCCGTTGTCCTGCGACTGCGCCGAACCCGTCGGCGGGACGCCGAAGGGCGCGGGCGGGCCGTAGGCGGGCTGGCCGTACGGCGTTCCGTACGGCGGCGGGGGCGGCGGGTAGGCCGCGCCCGGATACGGCGTCGCCTGCGGCGAGGTGGTGTCCGCGGCGGGCGGCGGGCTCGCCGGCGGCTCGGCGCCCGGGATGTTCGCGACCGGGATGTCGAGCGGGACGACCGGTTCGAACGGTGCGGGATCGGCCGTCGCGGGCGGCTCGTAGGAACCGGGCTCGGCGGTGGACGGCGGTTCGTACGGCGCGGGATCAGCGGTCGCCGGCGGCTCGTAGGACGGCTTCGCCTGTTCGGGCCGGTCCTGCGGGTCGGGTGTGGTGCTCATGGGCTGTCCCCTTGGTGTTGATTCGCCGGGCCCTAACGGTAACGCCCTGGCAGGCGCGGGCTCCGCGGGTCAGCGCATCCCGGCGACGCCGCCGAGGAGCGCGATGCCGAAGATGACCCAGAGCACGAACGGGATCAGCCAGAGCCCGACCGTGACGTAGCCGATGATCATCCCGGCCTGCGCCATGCCCTGGCCGCCCGCTTCGCCGCGTTTCGCCTTGCTGTAGGCGACGTGGCCGAAGATGATGCCGAGGATCGAGGTCAGTCCGCAAAGGACGATCCCGACGAGGGAACACACCAGCGACGCGATCGCCATGCCCTGTTCCTGCTGCGGCATCGGGCAGTAGCCGTAGGGGACGGGCGGTCCGTAGGGCGGGGGATACGGCTGGCCATAGGGCGGCTGCTGCTGTCCCGGCGGCAACTGCGGCTGCTGTTCCCCGTACGGGTCCTGCGGATAGGTCATCGTCCCCTCACCCTCTCGCGACCCGCCAGCCTAGCGCCCGGCCGGGTGAGCGTGAGCACCCTCATAGCAGGGTGCCGGGTTTCACGTCATACTCACCGGTAACCCAGCGCCGGGAGCCGGCGTCCCCCTCCTGTCGGAGAAAGAGAGCTGCGATGGCCCGCCTCGCCCAGACCGCCGGTTTGACCGATGTGCAGTCGGAGATCCTTGCCACGGTTCGTTCGTTCGTGGACAAGGAGGTCATCCCGCACGCGCAGGAGCTGGAGCACTCCGACACCTATCCCGCCGACATCGTCGAGGGGATGAAGGAGATGGGGCTGTTCGGGCTCACCATCCCGGAGGAGTACGGCGGGCTCGGCGAGTCGCTGCTGACCTACGCGCTGGTGGTCGAGGAGATCGCGCGTGGCTGGATGAGCGTGTCCGGCGTGATCAACACGCACTTCATCGTGGCGCACATGATCTCCCGTCACGGGACGCCGGAGCAGAAGCAGCATTTCCTGCCGCGGATGGCGACCGGTGAAGTGCGGGGCTCGTTCTCGATGTCCGAGCCGGATCTGGGCTCGGACGTCGCGGCGATCAAGACCCGGGCGCGGCGGGACGGGGACGACTACGTCATCGACGGCTCGAAGATGTGGCTGACCAACGGTGGCTCGTCGAACCTGATCGCGCTGCTGGTGAAGACCGACGAGGGCGCGGAGAAGGCGCATCAGAACCTCACGACGTTCCTGGTGGAGAAGCCGGAGGGATTCGGCGAGGTGACGCCGGGGCTGACGATCCCCGGCAAGATCGACAAGATGGGCTACAAGGGCGTGGACACCACCGAGGCGGTGTTCGACGGCTTCCGCATCGGCGCGGACAAGGTGCTGGGCGGCGCGCCGGGCAAGGGGTTCGCGTTCATGATGGACGGGGTCGAGGTCGGCCGCGTCAACGTCGCCGCCCGCGCGTGCGGGATCGCGATCCGCGCGTTCGAGCTCGCGGTCGAATACGCGCAGCAGCGCAAGACGTTCGGAAAGGCCATCGCCGAACACCAGGCGGTGGCGTTCAAGCTGGCCGAGATGGCGACCAAGGTCGAGGCCGCGCACCTGATGATGGTCAACGCCGCGCGGCTGAAGGACTCCGGCGAGCGCAACGACGTCGAGGCCGGGATGGCCAAGCTGATCGCGAGCGAGTACTGCGCCGAGGTCACCCAGGACGCCTTCCGCATCCACGGCGGTTACGGCTACTCCAAGGAATACGAGATCGAACGCCTCATGCGCGAGGCCCCGTTCCTGCTCATCGGCGAAGGCACCAGCGAAATCCAGAAAACCATCATCAGCCGCGGTCTCCTGCGCGAATACAAGTCCCGCGGCTGACAGCCGAGGGACGCCCCCGGTGCGCTCGCCGGACCAAGGGCGTCCCTCGGTGCGGCCTCTCACACTCCGGTACGCACGTCCGCACGCCGGGTAGGCACGGTTCGCGCGTCCTTGACAAGATGGGGGACCTACCGAGCGCGAACGAGCGGGTGATGATGGTGACTGGACCCTTCGGCGGTGGCGGACGGCAGGCAGGCGGAATGCCCCGGCTGCCGACGCCGCCGACCGGCTGGCCCATCGGGTCGTACGCGACCTACGGCGAGGCCCAGCAGGCGGTGGACTTCCTCGCCGAGAGCGAGTTCTCGGTCGGCGACGTCACGATCGTCGGCGTCGACCTGATGCTCGTCGAGCGGGTCATCGGCAGGCTCACCTGGGGCCGCGTGCTCGGCACCGGCGCGGTGTCCGGCGCCTGGTTCGGGCTCTTCGCCGGGCTGCTGCTCGGCCTGTTCGTCAACCAGGGGTTCGCCCTGCAACTGCTCACCGGGCTGGTGCTCGGGGTGCTGTCCGGGCTGATGTTCGCCGCGATCGGGTACAGCATGTCGCGCGGGCGCCGGGACTTCTCCTCGGCAAGCCAGCTCGTCGCGGGCCGGTACGACGTCCTCTGCCAGCCGCGGACCGCCGAACGCGGCCGTGAGCTGCTGGCCAAGCTCGCCCTCGGCTCCCAGAAGTAACGCTGGTACCCCATCCGGCGCCGGGACGGCACCCCTCTTCCGAGCGGGATTCCCGGGGTTGCCCGGCGTTTCACGCCGCGGTGGGCTGAATCGTTACCGATACTGCTTGCGAGCACTGATCGCCGGGCATAAGTTGTCCGACACCAGTCGGGCGGCGGTGGAACTCCACCATCGTCGCCCGAGTACTAGCACGTCGGTGTGCTGGCACGGGTCTGTCTCAGCTCGTCGCGGTGCCTGCCACGCGTCGCGGCCTCCGGCGTGCGCGGGGCGAGGAGGCCTTTCATGGGGAAAAGGATCACCGCGCGTATCCGGGGACGGTCCCCCGGACACCGCACCACCGCCCTGCTGGGCGCCGGCACCCTGACCGCGGGCCTGCTCGCGGGCTGCGGTGGCGGCGGGGGCATCACGATCAACGTCTACCAAGCGCCCGAGGACCACTTCCAGCAGGTCGTGGACAACTGCAACGCCAAGGCCGCGGGCCGCTACAACATCGTCTACAACAAGCTCCCGCGCGGTGCGGACGGCCAGCGCGAGCAGATGGTGCGCAGGCTCGCCGCCGGGGACAGCTCGCTCGACGTCCTCGGCCTCGACATCACCTGGGTGCCGGAGTTCGCCGAGGCGGGCTGGGTCGAGGAGTGGACCGGCGAGCATAAGGCGCAGGCGACCGAAGGTGTGCTGCCCGCGCCGCTGAAAACCGCCACCTGGCACGGAAAGCTCTACGGGGCGACCAAGAACACCAACGTGCAGCTGCTCTGGTACGACGACCGCGTCATCCCGAGCCCGCCGAAGACGTGGGACGAGATGATCGATCAGGCCGTGCAGCTCAAGGCGCAGGGCAAACCGCACAACATCGTGTTCACCGGCGCGCAGTACGAAGGCCTCGTGGTCATCTACAACACGCTCGTCGAGTCGATGGGCGGGCGTCTCCTGTCCGACGACGGGAAGTCGGTGGTCATGGACGCCGGCGCGGTCAAGGCGCTCGAACTGCTGAAGAAGGTCACGTCCTCGGGGATCACCGACCCGTCGCTGACGAACTCCAAAGAGGACGATGTCCGGCAATCCTTCCAGCGCGGGAACGCGGCGTTCGAGCTGAACTGGCCGTTCGTCTACGCCTCCTACGCCAAGGAGAAGCCGCAGGACGTCAGCCACTTCAAGTGGGCGGTGTACCCGCAGGCCGATCCGAACACGCCCGCGAAGACGACGATCGGCGGCGTCGACTTCGCCGTCAGCGCGTACTCGCAGCACAAGCCGGAGGCCTACGAGGCGGCGTTGTGCCTGCGCAGCCCGGAAAGCCAGAAGTTCTCGGCGATCAACGACGGTGTCCCGCCGACGATCGAGTCGGTCTTCCACGACGACGCCCCCATTGATCCGGGCAAGCCCGTCAGCGGCGACAACCCGAACATGGCGGCGAAGTACCCGATGCGGGACAGCATTCTGACGGCGCTGAAGAACGCCGCGCTGCGCCCGCTCACCCCGGCGTACCAGAACGCCTCGACCGTCATGTCGAAGATCCTTTCCCCGCCCTCGGCGATCGACCCGCAGAAGACCGCGGACAAGTTGCGGGAGCAGCTCGACGACGCCCTCCAGTCGAAGGGAGTGATCCCGTGACCGTGCAGGAAACATCCACTGTGGACACCGCGGCGCCTGGGAAGGGCAAGCCCGTCCTGTCCGAAGGCAAGAAGGCCGAGCGCAGGCTGGGCCTGCTGCTGTGTGCCCCCGCCGCGCTGGTGATGATCGCCGTCACCGGCTATCCGATCGTGTACTCGCTGTGGCTTTCCCTGCAGCGCTACGACCTGCGTTTCCCGGCACAGAAGGAGTTCGTCGGCCTCGCGAACTACGCGGCCGTACTGTCCAATTCGTACTGGTGGACGGCGTTCGGCACCACGATGGTGCTGACGGTCGTGTCGGTCGCGATCGAGTTCGTGCTCGGGATGGCGCTCGCGCTGATCATGCACCGCACGCTCGTCGGCCGGGGCCTGATCCGGACCGTCGCGCTCATCCCGTACGGCATCGTCACCGTGGTCGCCGCGTTCTCGTGGTACTTCGCGTGGACGCCGAAGACGGGGTACCTCGCGAACCTCATCGCGCCGGATTCGGCTCTGCTGACCGAAAAGGTGCCGTCGCTGCTGATCATCATCGGCGCCGAGGTGTGGAAGACGACGCCGTTCATGGCGCTGCTGCTGATGGCGGGTCTCGCGCTGGTGCCGGACGACCTGCTCAAGGCCGCCGCGATGGACGGCGCGACGGCGTGGCAGCGGTTCACCAAGGTGATGCTGCCGGTGATGAAGCCGGCGATCCTGGTCGCGCTGCTGTTCCGCACGCTCGACGCGTTCCGCATCTTCGACAACATCTTCGTGCTGACCAACGGCGCGCAGGACACGTCGTCGGTGTCGATGCAGACCTACAACAACCTGGTCAAGGGGCTCAACCTCGGGATCGGGTCCACGATGGCCGTGCTGATCTTCCTGACCGTGGCGATCATCGCGTTCATCTTCATCAAGGTGTTCGGCACCGCGGCGCCGGGTTCGGATACTGGGGGGAGGCGCTGATGGCCATCGGTGGAGCGGTCACGACCGGCCGCAAGGTGAAATGGGGACTCGTCGACATCCTGGTGCTGGTGTTCGCGCTGGTACCTGTGCTGTGGGTGGTGTCGCTGTCGTTCAAGACGAAGGACACGATCACCGACGGGAGCTTCATCCCGAACTCGTGGACCTGGCAGAACTACGCGGACATTTTCCAGACGACGGAGTTCATCCGGGCGCTGGTCAACTCGATCGGCATCGCGATCATCGCCACGGTGATCGCGGTGGCGCTGGGCACGATGGCGGCGTACGCGATCGCCCGGCTCGACTTCCCCGGAAAGCAGCTACTGGTCGGGATGTCGTTGCTGATCGCGATGTTCCCGCAGGTGTCGCTGGTGACGCCGCTGTTCAACATCGAGCGGAGCCTCGGCCTGTTCGACACCTGGCCGGGGCTGATCCTGCCCTACATCACGTTCGCGCTGCCGCTGTCGATCTACACGCTTTCGGCGTTCTTCCGGGAGATCCCGTGGGAGCTGGAGAAGGCGGCCAAAATGGACGGTGCCACCCCGGCGCAGGCGTTCCGGAAGGTCATCGCGCCGCTGGCCGCGCCGGGCGTGTTCACCACGGCGATCCTGGTGTTCATCTTCTGCTGGAACGACTTCCTGTTCGCCATCTCGCTGACGTCGACCACGGCGTCGCGCACGGTGCCGGCGGCGCTGTCGTTCTTCACCGGGTCCTCGCAGTTCGAGGACCCGACGGGGCAGGTGAGCGCGGCCGCGGTCGTGATCACCATCCCGATCATCCTGTTCGTGTTGTTCTTCCAGCGTCGCATCGTGGCGGGGCTGACCTCCGGTGCGGTGAAGGGGTAAGGCCATGGCGGAAATCGTTCTGGACAAGGTGTCCAAGAAGTACCCGGACGGCGCGCTCGCCGTGTCCGAAGTGGACCTGACGATCGCCGACGGCGAGTTCATCATCCTGGTCGGCCCGTCCGGCTGCGGGAAGTCGACCACGCTGAACATGGTGGCGGGGCTGGAGGACATCTCCTCCGGCGAACTGCGCATCGACGGTCAGCGGGTCAACGAGAAGGCCCCGAAGGACCGGGACATCGCGATGGTGTTCCAGTCCTACGCGCTCTACCCGCACATGAGCGTGCGGGAGAACATGGCCTTCCCGCTGCGACTGGCCAAAGTGGACGACAAGACCGTGCGGGCGAAGGTCGACGAGGCCGCGCAGATCCTCGATCTGACCCAGCATCTGGACCGCAAGCCCGCGAACCTCTCCGGTGGTCAGCGGCAGCGCGTCGCGATGGGGCGGGCGATCGTCCGCAACCCCAAGGCGTTCCTGATGGACGAGCCACTGTCCAACCTGGACGCCAAGCTCCGTGGTCAGATGCGGACCTCGGTGTCGAAGATCCAGAAGCAGCTCGGCACCACGACGTTGTACGTCACGCACGACCAGACCGAGGCCATGACGCTGGGCGACCGCGTCGTGGTGCTGCGGGCGGGCTACGTGCAGCAGATCGGCTCGCCGCAGTTCCTCTACGACAACCCGGCGAACCTGTTCGTGGCGGGCTTCATCGGCTCGCCGTCGATGAACTTCGTCCCCGCGACGCTGGAGAACGGGGCCGCGCGCAGCGCGCTCGGCGACATCCCGCTGACCGACCGCGTGCGGCGGCTGGTCGAGGGCGCCGACGCGCCACGCGAGGTCATCGTCGGCATCCGGCCTGAGTACTTCGAGGACGCGACGCTGCTCGACACGGCGCAGAAGTCCTCTGGAGCGTCGTTCACCGCGCACGTCGACGTCCTGGAGTCGATGGGCTCGGAGAAGTTCGCGCACTTCACCGTCGAGGGCGAGCTGGCGAGTACGTCGGAACTGGCCGAGCTGGCCGAGGACAGCGGCTCCGCCGACGTCCCGGGTGGCGGCGCGCAGATCGTCGCGCGGCTCTCGGCGGCGTCGGCCGCGGCGGAGAACGCGGAGCTCGAAGTCTGGTACGACGCCGACAAGATCAAGCTGTTCGATCCCTCCTCCGGCAAGAACCTGACCTATTCGGAGTAACCCACGGCGGAAGTTCCGTTAAGGCCACCTTACGGGCGGGCCAAGCCCCGGGGGTGGGGGGTCAGGCCGTGGGCCCCGA
>NZ_JBHYIQ010000127.1:7493-13158 GCF_042739895.1 Amycolatopsis sp. NPDC059021 | reverse complement strand
GCGTCAGACGCCCGTAAGGTGGCCTTAACGGCATTGCGCCAAGAGGGTTGTGGAGGTCGCTTCGGCGGGTATGATCGACGGGGATGGCGACTTTATGGGGAATTTCTTTCGACGCCGCGCCGATATCCGGGCTTGTCGTGGAGTTCGTCAAGACGGCCCGGATATTCCGGGATCGGGGTTTCCGGATCTGTCTCGACCTCGGCTATGACGTCAAAGCCGACAAGAACGCGTTTTTCCGGCCGTACCGGGACGAACAGCGGCAGCTGCCCGAATGGGCCGAGCTGAGCCGGGTTGCCGGAGTCGAGCGACTGCCGGGTTACGGTCCGGAGCTCGTCGCCGAGCTGATGACCGGCCTCGGCTGCCGTGACGAGCGAGTAGACCCCCTGGCAGAACAGCTAAAACGCCTGATCCTCGACGAATGGGCCCGGCTGGACGTGTCCTTCGTGATCGTGGAGAACGGCACGCTGCCGGAGAACGTCGTCTACACCGAGGCGTTGTACCGGGCCATCGAGGAATACGGTACGAGCAGAAGACTCGGCCGGTTCGTCCTCTGGCGTGACCACGATCTGATGTGGCAGAGTGAACCGGGAACGGGAAAATACGGCGAGTTCCCGTATCCGGGCACCGTCGCGCCCCGCGATTCTCCGTTCATTCAGTACGTCGTTCTGCACGCCAGAGCACGCGATCAGATGCTCGACTGGGTGCCGGGCCTGCGCGATCTCACCGTACTCCCCAATACGTTCACGCACGCGACGGCAGAAATCACGTCACGCAACGCCGGATTCCGGGCCGAGTTCGGGATTCCCGGGCACGTCCCGCTGATCGCCCGGTGCACGCGGATCATCCGGCAGAAACGCATCGACCGCGACCTGCACCTGCTCGCCGCGCTGGAAAGCCGGGTCGAGGCATGGCTTTTCGTCGCCGGAGACACCGGCGAATCGCCGGAGGAGTACGCGCGGCTCACGGCGCTGGCCGAAGGGCTGGGGGTGCGAGACAGAGTCGTGTTCGGCGGACGGCTGGCACCGCGGGAAAGTCCGTCGGCCGAGGGGTACTCGGTGCGTGACCTGCTCGCGCACGCGACCGTCATGTCCTTCCTGACCTCCTACGACTACGAAAGCTACGGGAACCCGATCGGCGAGGCCATCGCGTCCCGCGTTCCGTACCTGAGCACGCGCTATGAGCTGTACGACACGGTGTACGGATCGCACGGCTTCCGCGCGCCGGTACTGGACATCATCGCACACGACCTGCCCACCGAGTCCTTTGTGGACGAAGTGGCCGAACTCCTGACCGACGAGCGAAAGCGAGCGGAGATGGCGGAGCACAACTTCCGGCTGGGCGAACGCCGGATCGGCCTGGACCGTGCCGAGGCGCTGGTGGATCGCCTGCTTCCCGCGCCAATGGGCGAGCGGGTCCGGATGAGCGTGGTCGTCCCGGTGTTCAACGAGGCCGCGAACCTGCCATCGGCGCTCGACTCACTCTACGACCAGCGTGACGCCGACGGTGCGCCGCTTGATCGCTCGCTGTACGAGATCGTGCTGGTGGACAACAACTCCACCGACGACACCGCCGACGTCGTCGCCCGGTTCGCCGCCGAGCACCCGGACCTGGCGCTCCACCTCATCCCCGAACCGGAACAGGGCCCGGCGTGCGCCCGCCGCACCGGAATGGACTTCGCCGCCGCGCGCAGCAGGCGCCGGGCCGCCGCCGACGAAGGCCGGTTCTACCTGGTCGGTGCCGACGCGGACTGCCGTGTCGCTCCCGATTGGCTGTGGCAGCTCTTCGCCGCGATGGAGTCGGACAAGAAGGCCATCGGCGTCTGCAACTACTACTACAAACCCGCGCATTTCACGCACCGGCCGCGCCTATGGCACGCGATCGATCGGACGCTGCGCTGCCGCGAGGTCACCTTCTCGCTGTTCGGCGGTTTCCCCGACGGTAAGGGATTCGCGGTGGATCGCGACGTCTACGAGGCCGTCGGCGGCGTCGAAATCTTCTACCAGCTGCGCGACGGGAAGTTCGTCAACCACCTCTCCGACGACTGGGACTTCGGGATCAAGGTCCGTGCTTCGGGCGAGGACATCGGCTACGCGCCGCTCTCTCGCGTCGAAATCAACCCGCGCCGGGTCAACCACGCGATCGAGGAGGTCATCACCGGCACGGCGTACGGGTCGGGCGGCACCATCGTGATGCGCGACATTCGTGTCGACGACCCGGTGGTGGACCGCGAGGTCGATCTCACCGAGGTGCAAGCCCAGCAGGCGTGGGAATTCTCCATCAAGGACTTCACGCCGAAGAACACCATCCTGCCGGTGCTGCTCACCCCGTCCCTTTTGGACGATGCGAAGGTGGTCGAGTTCTTCGGTGCCGAATTGGCGCGGCGCCTTCGGCGGCGGATCGCCGAGATCACCGACGAGATGCGGTTGCGGGATTTCACCCCGATCCACTCGTACAAGACGCCGTCGTTCCGGTTGTACTTCGAATTCCGGGAGGAGATCTTCGCCCGCTTGCGTGCCACGGTCGGCGAAGACATCGGGTACCCGCCGCCGCTTCCGCCGTGTCTCGCCGAAGTCCCGGCGGAACGGTTCGCCGAGTTCGTGCACTACTACTGCGAGGACCGGGAATCCGGCGACGCGCACGACTATTTCGGCAACGGCGGGGTGTTTTGATGGACGCGCTGGAATCCCTGCTCGCGATCGACCCGTCCGCGCCGGTTCCCGCTGTCCAGAAGGCATTGGTCGATTCCGCCAACCGGCACTTGCTCGACTACGTCACCGAGGACCCGTTCGGCGCACATGTCTTTCCTGGCAACGAAGTCGGCTACGCCACGGAAGACTTCCTCGCCGACCTCGACGTCCAACTGGCGGACACCGCGCCGATCCATTTGTGGTCCTACATCCCGACCTGCGCCTATCGCTGCCGCTTCTGCCAGTACCCGGTGGTGCTGGTCAAGGGCGAACCCGAAGTCGCCGACACGAAGGCCGCGCAGTGGGTCGACTGGAACATCCGCGAGGCCAGGCTGTGGCTGGAGAAGGTGCCGAACCTGGCGAAGGCCCCGATCGGCGAGTTCAACGTTTTCGGTGGTACACCGTCGCTGCTGCCCGGCGACGCGATCCGGCGGCTGCTGGACTTCTACCGCGAGAACTTCGCGTTCGGCCCGGACACGACGATCCGGTTCGAGGGCGACCCGAGCACGTTCACCCCGGAGAAGCTGGAACTGCTGGCCGAACTGGGCTGCACGAAGCTGTCGAGCGGGGTGCAGTCGTTCGACGACCACGTCCTGGAGTTGTGCGGCCGCGAGCACACGTCGGCGATGTGCGCCGATTTCGTCCGTAACGCACAGAAGCTCGGATTCGAATGGGTGAGCATCGACCTGATGTACGGCCTGCTCGACCAGAGTGTCGACAGCGTCCGGCGCGATCTGGACGTCGTGCTGGACCTGGCACCGACAGCGGTGGTCTGCACGAAGCTGCACCTGAAGTCCTATTCGGACACTCGAACCGGGGTGGCCGGGGTGCAGCCCGCGGCGTGGCAACTGCCCGACTACCGCGACCGGATGGCCGGGCGCGGGCATCACTGGCCGACGCTGGGGGAGCAGTACCAGATGCGCGAGATCCTCACGGAAGGATTGCGCGGCAACGGGTACACCGAGTGGCCGACGATGTACTTCGCCCGCGGCGGGCAGCCGGAGAAGTGGAAGGCCATCATGGTCGACCAGGACAAGCAGGAGGCCGAGGTCGCGATCGGGCTGGGTGGCAGTTCCAGCTGCCGCGCGTCGGAGGCGATCACCGATGTGCACTGGCAGCGGTACTCGGAGGCGGTGGACGCGGGCCGGATCCCGCTCGGCTCGGCGACGCGGTTCGGCGCGCGGGCGCAGGAGGCGCGCGCGGTGAAGATGGCGCTCACGACGTTGCGCCCGCTGGACGACGCGCTGCATCGCCGCCGCTTCGGCCGCTCCCTGTTCGACGAGCCATGGCTGAGCCGCTTCTCCGCACTGGCCTCGCGCGGCCTCGCCGACCTCGACCCCGCCCGCGGCACCGTCACCCTGACCCCTGACGGCGAAGTCCTCGTCGAAGCGATCATCAACACCGAACTCGCCTGACCCGAGTCCCCCATTCAAACGCCCGAGTTCCACGTTCAGGAGCCCGAGTTCCCCCTTCGCGGCTTCACCGAGTGGGGAACTCGGACGCGCGAGTGTGGGACTCGGCGACGGGAGTGGGGGACTCGCGGTGATGGGTCAGGGGAGCTTCGGGAAGACGACGGAGGCGGCGGAGCGGGCGGCGGCACACGTGGCGTCGTTCGCGTCGCCCGCGGTTTCGACGACGATGAGTTCGGCCTTCTCGTTCCGCCCCGGCGGTCCCGGCGCGGCTTGGGAGGCGTCGACCGTGCAGAACGCTCCGGACGCGCTCACTCGCGCCTCGCGCCCGCCGAGCGCTTCGGCCGGGCCCTGCGGGGCGGTCTGGTCGACCGAGAGCCGCAGGCTCACCTTGCCGCGGATGCAGCTGTGCCCGGACAACGCCGGCGCAAGTTTCGTTTCCGGCCCGCTCACGGCGTCGAGGTCGTGCGTTTCGATCAGCGGGCACGGGTCGACCCGGCCCCACGACTTGTCCGGGAACGCGAGCCTGCCCACCTTGCCCGCGGTGATCGCGGCCAGCGCGCCGCCGACCCCGGCGTCCGCCTTGGCGCAGCGCGCGTCGGCGGGGCCGGGCGTGGTGACGTCGGTCACGGACAGGTTGAGGCGGATCCCGTCGGCGAAGGTGATCACCCGGGTGCAGGTGGTGTCGGTGTTGAACGCCGACTGCTGGACACTCACCCCGGACGGCGTCGGCCCGGCGTAGGAGTCGTACGGCTTGAGGTTCGGGTCGACGTCCGTGGACAGCGGGCCGATCATCACCACCCGGTGGACGTTGTTCTCGGTCAGCTGGGCGCGGCACCACTCGAAGGACGGGCCGGGCGGCTGCACGACCTGTCCCGCGCCGGTCACTCTCGGCAGGTCGAGCAGGCTGCAGTAGTCGATCGTGCCGAAGTCGCCGAGGGCGTTGACCGCGGTCAACGGCGCTGTCGTCGGGGGCTCCGGCGATGCCTGGGGTCTCGCGCATCCGGCGACGAGAACGGCGCTACCCAGGGCAAGGGCCAGTAGTCGGCTGATCCAAGGCACCGGGAGTGAGTATCACTTGTGGTACGGGAAAAGCCACCCCATGTGCGCAATTACCCGTGGCGAAGTGGACGAGCGGTACGGCCGGCCCCTAAGGGATGAGTCCGTCTCTTGCCTGATGCGAACGCGGCTTCACGCTGGTGAACTGGTGTTGTACGGCGGAAGTGCCGCCGACGACGAAGGATGTGACGACGTGAGTACTCCCGTGCCGCAGAAGCTGACCCGGCCGCGCCGTGGCCGCATGATCGCGGGGGTGTGCGCCGGGATCGCGCAACGGTTCGGCATCTCGCCGGGCGTCGTCCGGCTGCTCGCCGTGCTGTCGTGCATCCTGCCGGGGCCGCAGTTCCTGATCTACCTCGTGATGTGGGCCGTCATCCCCAGCGAGTGACCGGCGTCCACAAAGGACTCCAGTGGCGGGGTGGGGCCCCCTCCGGGCGGGCGCCCCCCCCGACGGGGCGGTGCCGCCCCCCCAAAAACAGAACGTATATAGCGGAGAAAGGGCGAAGCGGG
>NZ_JBHYIQ010000127.1:0-7483 GCF_042739895.1 Amycolatopsis sp. NPDC059021 | reverse complement strand
AGTGTTATGTGTTATCGTCAGAGGTCGTCGTGTTGGGGGCCGTACACCCCTGCGTGGCACCGGCTACAACTAAGGACACCTGTGGCGGTATGGCCACCTTGCGGGCGTCGGACGCCTGCAAGGTGGCCTTACCGGCACCGTAAAGAGCATCGGTTATGTCCGGTTCATCGGCTTCCGGGGTGACCTCGATCAGCCGTGGCGCGGGGGACGCCACGCGCAGGCGGCGGTGTCGAGGTCGTCGATGCACATCGGGCCGTGGGGCAGGGCGGTGGCCCGGCCCGGTTCGGCGCGGAGACCGTCGAGGAGCAGTGCGAAGTACCGCCGCCAGACGTCCGGCTTCACCGTGTGGGTGTACTCGATGACCTCGCCGATCATCTGGTGGAGCATCGGCATGTCGGTCGGGGAGAAGTCGGCGCGCAGCTGACCGGACTCCTGTGCCCGTTCGATGAGCCGTGTGACCAACGGCACCAAGCGGTTTTTCACCTCGGCGACGCGCTCGCGGCCGAACGCCTTGGACAGCATGACCTCGCGAAGGCCACGGTCGCTCGAATGCAGTTCGACCGTTTTCCAGGCGAAGTCGAGGAAGCCCTCCCAAGGGTCCTCGAAGGCCAATGCGGCCTCGGCCATCGTGCCGACCTCTTCGAGCCGATCGACGAACATGGCCTCGACCAGGTGTTCCTTGTTGGGGAACCGCCGATACACCGTGCCGACGCCGACTCCGGCGTGATGTGCGATGTCGTCGAGGGTGGCCTCGAGCCCGCGTTGCGAGAAGACCTCGCGCGCGGATTCGAGAATGCGCCGTCGATTGAGCTCAGCGTCGCGCCGCAGCGGCCGCGCCGGTGCGGCGGGAGCAGCGTCCCGTGCCATGGATCCCATCTTAACACTTAAGTTGAGGCAGCCCCTCCGGTTCTTGTGTACCGTGATCACCGTAAGGGGAGACGGTTACTCCACATAGCTTCGTTGCTCACTATTCGTAAGGGACCTTTCGATGACTCAGTCATCCGTCGCTGTCGCCGCGCCACCGGGGGACGTCCACAGCGCCAACCCGCACCACGCCAGACGCTGGCTGATCCTCGCGGTGATCGGGATCGCGCAGCTCATGGTCGTGCTCGACGCGACCGTCGTGAACATCGCGCTGCCCTCGGCGCAGCACGCACTCGGCTTCTCCGACGACGCCCGTCAGTGGGTCGTCACGGCGTACGCGCTCGCGTTCGGCAGTCTGCTGCTGCTCGGCGGACGCCTGGCGGACCTGTTCGGCCGCAAGAACGCACTCCTCGTCGGCCTGGCGGGGTTCGCGGCGGTGTCGGCGCTCGGGGGAGCGGCGTCCAGCATCGAACTGCTGCTGGTCGCACGGGCCGCGCAGGGTGTGTTCGGCGCGCTGCTCGCGCCGGCGGCGTTGTCGTTGCTGACGACGACGTTCACCGACCCGAAGGAACGCGGACGCGCCTTCGGTGTGTACGGCGCGATCGGCGGCGGGGGTGCCGCGGTCGGGCTGCTGCTCGGGGGTGTACTGACGCAGTACCTCGACTGGCGCTGGTGCATGTTCGTCAACATCATCTTCGCGGTCGTCGCGTTCATCGGTGGTTTGCTGTTGCTGCGCGGCCAGAAGGCCGACGGCCCGCGGCCGAAGCTGGACCTGCCCGGCACGATCACCGCGACCGCCGGTCTGTTCGCCGTCGTCTACGGTTTCTCCAACGCCGAGCACGACTCGTGGTCCTCGGTGTCGGTGTGGGGCTTCCTCGTCGCGGGTGTCGCCCTGCTCGCCGTGTTCACCTGGCTCCAGACGCGCGTCGCGCATCCGCTGCTGCCGCTGCGCGTGCTGCTCGACCGCGACCGCGGTGCCTCGTACATCGCGATGTTCCTGCTCGCCATCGGGATGTTCGCGATCTTCCTGTTCCTGACGTTCTACGTGCAGCTGAACCTCAGGTTCACGCCGATCCAGAGCGGCGTCGGCTTCCTGCCGATGGTGGCCGCGCTGATGATCGCCGCGACGACCGCGACGAGCGTCCTGCTGCCGCGCATCGGTGCGAAGCCGCTCGTGCCGACCGGCATGGTGATCGCGGCGCTCGGGCTGTTCTGGCTCAGCGCCATCGATCTGCAGAGCACCTACGCCAACGGTGTCCTCGGCCCGCTCATCGTGATGGGTCTCGGGATCGGCCTGTCGATGGCGCCCGCGATGAGCGTCGCGACCTTCGGCGTCGACCCGCGGGACGCCGGTGTCGGCTCCGCCGCAGTCAACACGATGCAGCAGGTCGGCGGTTCCATCGGCACCGCGCTGCTGAGCACGCTGGCCAGCAACGCCGCGACGTCGTTCATCGCGGGTAAGCAGCCGACGCAGCAGCTCGCGGCCGAAGCCGCCGTGCACAGCTACACGACGGCGTTCACCTGGGCCGCGGTGATCTTCCTCGCGGGCGGTGTCATCACCGGCCTGATGCTGCGGCCGGGCAAGCCCGCCGCCGCCCCGGAAGGCGCCCCGGCCGCCGTCCACATGTGACGTGCAGGTCCGTGAAGGCCTCCTTCACAGCGCTCAACGCTGTGAAGGAGGCCTTCACGGACTTCGGCTGTGGCTCAGCGTTTCCGGCTGCGTACCGCTTCGATGACCTCGTCGTCCCAGCGGTGCGTGCGGATGAGCCGGTACCGTTCGCTCGCCACCCACATGTAGGCCTCGGCGTCGGTGCGTGTGCCGATCATGTCGGCCTGCCGCAGCATCCCGACCACCGGCGTGAACTCCTCGTCGAACCAGCGCTGCGCGACACTCGCCCGGTCGCAGTAGCGGCCTTCGTCCTGCATCAGCCGGAAACCCCACGCCTCGACGTGCTCGCCGAGCAGCGCGTAGTCCCACGGGTCCGACACGATCACCGACGCGCGGGCGTGCCCGGTCAGCGGGACGCGTTCGAGGAACAGCCGCCGGTAGTCCTTGACGATCAGATCGCCGCGGAAGCGGATCCCGCTCGGGTCCAGTTTGGTCCGCACCACGATGACCTGAGCCTCTATTGTGGACAGTCCCTGCGCGTGTGCGACGGAAACCCGGTGGTGCCCGTCGATGATGAAGTGCAGCTCGCCCACGCGATACACCTCGATCGGCGGGATCTCCTCGCCCCGGCGCGCGGCCAGCGCGAGCCGTTCCCAGCGTTCCCGGACCCGTCCCGAGGTCGGCCGGAAGCGCCGGTCGAAGTCGCGGCCGCGGTCGACACTGCCGACGATCGAGTCCAGCGAGATCACCCGCAGCCCGATCCGCCGCTCGCTGACGTAGCCGAGCGCGTCCACGACTTCGTTGAACGGCAACATGATGTTCACGTCGTCGGGCTCGCCGCGCAGCCACTTCGCCAGCCGTGACAGCACCTGCCGCCGCCGCGCGCGCAGGAAGTCGTGCTCCGCGTCGGCCCTCGGAAAGCCGGTTCCCCTGTTGTTCATGCGATCGCCTCGCTCCGCGAGACAGTGTCCAATTCCTTATGGCGCATGATATCGATGATTCGCTCGCAAGCTTCGCTCATGCGAACTCCATGATCTGATGACCGACCACGTTGCGAACGCGGGTTCCGTCCAGCGACCGGTCCGGGACCGGTTCGCCGTGCGGATGAATGTGCCCGTGCAGCAGCCATTTCGGCCGCAGCCGCTCGACCGTCCTATGCAGACAGTCGAACCCGTGGTGGGGCGGATCCGGCCGGTCGCCGAGATCCCGGGGTGGCGCGTGGGTCAGCAGGATGTCGACGCCCCGGCCGTCCCGGCGTCGCCGCCACCCGGCTCGCCGGACCACGCGCCGGGCGCGGCGCGCCTGCTGCCACTGCGTCCACTGGTTCGGGCCGTCGTTGTAGCGGACGGACCCGCCGAGCCCCGCGAACCGGAGCCCGGCGACGTCCACGACGCGCCCGTCGGCGTTGATCCCGCCCGCCGGGCCGGGCCACGCCGTCGGGAAACCGTCCTTCATGGACAGTCCGCCGTAGCGGGTGTAGCCGCTCAGATCCGGGTCGTGGTTGCCCGGGACGAACACGCAGGGCGCGTCGAGCGCGCCCGCCAGGAACTCGAGATAGTCATACGGCAGATCGCCGGCGCCGATGACGAGGTCGACCGAGTAGGCGCGGACCGCGTCGGTCCACAGCCGCTCGTCCACCTCGTCCGCGACGACCAGCGCTTTCGGCATGCGCTCAGGGTACGGCCCCCGAGCTCACTTCATCGCGGCCTCGGGGTGGGTCACGATGATCGTGGTGATCACGACGAGCCAGCTCAGGCACAGCACGAGCGCCCAGAACTTGAGGTTGGTCAGGATGCGGGACATGGGAAAGCCTCCTGTACTGCTACCGGGGGAAAGACGGGGTCGGGGAGGGAGCTACAACCAGTCGTTCTTCCGGAATATTCGGTAGAGCATCAGGCAGATGGCGACGATGACGCCGAAGATCAGCGGATAGCCGAACTTCCAGTGCAGTTCCGGCATGAAGTCGAAGTTCATGCCGTAGATCCCGGCGATCATCGTCGGGACGGTGATGATCGCCGCCCACGCGGTGATCTTGCGCATGTCGGTGTTCTGCTGCAGCGAGATCTTCGCGACGGTCGCGTCGACCAGGGTGCTCAGCAGTTCGTCGAACGCCGACACCCGCTCCGAGACGGTCGCGAGGTGGTCGGCGACGTCGCGGAAGTACGAGCGGACCTCGTCCGGCACCAGCCGCGTGTAGCCCTCCGAAAGGCGCTGCACCGGCGTGGCCAGCGGCAGCACCGCGCGCCGGAGTTCGAGCACTTCCCGCTTCATCAGGTAGATCTGTTCGGCGCTGACCTGCGAGCGCGGCGCGAACACCTGCGCCTCGATCTCGTCGATGTCGGACTCGATCCGCGTCGTGACCTCGAGGTAGTGGTCGACGACCTGGTCGGCGATCGCGTGCACGACGGCGGCGGGGCCCAGCGCGAGCTGCTCGGGGTCCTCGTCCAGCTCGCGGCGCAGCCTGGCCAGCCCGGAGTGGTTCCCGTGCCGCACGGTGACCACGAAGTCCCGGCCGAGGAAGAGCATCAGCTCGCCGGTCTCGACGATCTCGTTCGCGGTGGTCGGCGACTCGTGCTCGACGTACCGCACGGTCTTGAACACCATGAACAGCGAGTCGTCGTAGCGCTCCAGCTTCGGCCGCTGATGCGCCTCCAGCGCGTCCTCGACGGCCAGCTCGTGCAACCCGAACGTGTCCGCGACACCCTGGATCTGCTCGGCGTCCGGCTCGTGCAGCCCGATCCAGACGAAGCCCTCGTGCCGCTTGCGGACCTCTTTGATCGCCTCGGAGTGCGTCCAGCGGCCCGGCAGGCGGCGGCCGTCGACGTAGACCGCGCAGTCGACGACGTACGCCGACAGCGGCACCGGCAGCGCGCGTACCGGTGTGCCCTTGGCGCGGTCGTCACCGCGGCCGCGAAGGCCGCCGAGCGAGGGAATGGCAGGCATGGGATCTCCTGGGCTGCGTCGTGCGTGTTCGTGCGCGAAGACGACGTGCCTGGCGGACTCGTGTCCGTCCGGCGTTCACCAGCGTTCCCGGGTTTTGCCTGGCCTAGCGGGAAGAAAGCAGGCCGGTCATCGAAGGGGGAACGCTGCGACTACTAGGAAGCGGACTATCGCCACTACTACTCATGGGGTTCCCTCACCTCCTTCGGGCCGGCGCGGTCGTGAGACGCGGAGAGTGGCAGGGCTCGCGTTGACGCGCGAACACCAATGGTTGAGGGTACTCCTCACCACGAATACGTGTCGTACCAGGTTCATGGGGCGTTACGCGGACAGGAGGACGTCGGGTGCAGTTCGGGCGTTATTACGAGGAATTCGAGGTCGGTGCGGTCTACAAGCACTGGCCGGGGAAGACGGTCACCGAGTACGACGACCACCTGTTCTGCCTCATCACCATGAACCACCATCCGCTGCACATGGACGCGCACTACGCCGGAGAGACCACCGACTTCGGCAAGAACGTCGTGGTCGGCAACTACATCTACTCGCTGCTGCTCGGCATGTCGGTTCCGGACGTTTCCGGCAAGGCGATCGCGAACCTCGAGGTCGAATCGCTCAAACACGTCAAGCCGACCTTTCACGGCGACACGATCTACGGCGAAACCGAGGTGCTCGACAAGACGCCGTCGAAGTCGAAGGACGACCGGGGCGTGGTGTACGTCGAAACACGCGGGTACAAACAGGACGGAACGATCGTGTGCGTCTTCCGGCGCAAGGTGATGGTGCCGAAGCGGTCCTACGGGGACACCCGCGGCGGGGAGCAGCCTGGCCGCCCCGTGCCCCACGAATGAGCGAGGAGTCCCGATGGGGATCGCCCTGGACGAGATCAAGCGGAGACTGCGCACTTTCGCGGAAGTCGAGGCCCGCGGCGTCTCGCCGCTCTACGACCACCTCGCCACGCAGGCGGCCGAGGACGACGACGTCGCGGGGCTGCTGACCGGCGCACGCGGTGGTGAGGCGCGCGGGACGCTGCTCCTGGCCACCGCGCACCGGCTCGTCCAGGCCGACCCGATCCACCCGCTGTCGCGCTACTACCCGTCGGTCGGCGGGTTCGACGGCGTCGACGCGGACACCTGGCCGCTGTTCCGTTCCTTTCTCCTGGAGCGGGCCGAGCGCGCGCGGGAGATCATCGGCACCCGGTTCACCCAGACGAACGAAGTGCGGCGCGCGGCGCTGCTCTATCCGGCTCTCGCGCAGGTGGCGAAGGAAGCGAAGCGGTTCGCGTTGCTGGAGGTCGGCTGCAGCGCCGGGCTCCTGCTCGGGCTCGACCGGTTCGCCTACCGCTACCAGTGCGACGGCGGCGAGCAGCTCGTCGCGGGCCCGGCGAAGGCGGCGGTCGGCCTGCACTGCGCGATCGACGTCGCGCCGGGCGCCGTGCTCCCGAAACTGCCGAAGAAGCTGACGATCGGCGCGCGGGCGGGGCTCGACCGGGCGCCGGTGGATCTGCGGGACGAGGAGGAGCTGGCCTGGCTGGAAGCCTGCGTGTGGGCCGATCAGCCGGACCGGCTGCGCCTGCTGCGCACGGCGGCCGCGGAACAGGCGCGGCACATGCCGGAGCTGGTGGCCGGCGACGCGGTCGATGACCTCGACGCGGCCGCTTCGCGGTTGCCCGACACGTTGCCGCTGGTGGTGCTGACCAGTCACGCGCTGGCGTACCTCGGCTCCCGTCGCGCTTCGTTCGTGGAGGCGCTGGCGGCGCTGGCCGAGCGACGGCCGGTGTGGTGGGTCAGCGAGGAGGCCTACGGCGTCGGCCTGGAGGCGGTCCTGCCCGGCCGCGACGACCTCGCGCGCGACGCCGACGGCAGTGGCGGCCTGTGCGTGCTCGGCGTCGTCCGCTGGGAAGGCGGGAAGCCGGACGCCCAGGCCCTGGCACGCACGGCCCCGCACGGACAGCGCATGACCTGGCTGCCCGTGTAGCGCGGCTCTTGGTGGACGGTCCGTGAAGGCCTCCTTCACAGCGCTCAACGCTGTGAAGGAGGGCTTCACGGCCATTGGGGGGGGGGGCGCGGGGCC
>NZ_JBHYIQ010000126.1:20960-26029 GCF_042739895.1 Amycolatopsis sp. NPDC059021 | reverse complement strand
CGTTTAGCCCGCTAAACGCACTCTGCGCGGCCCCGGCGAGCGCAGTTAGCGGGCTAAACGCGGCGCTGAGCAACGCTAAGGATCTGGCGGGAGGGGAGGCCTGCCGGTGTGCCGAGACGGCTGAGGACCGGGGCCGCGTCGGTCAGGAAGCGGACGAGTTCCCCGGGTTTGGTAACGAAATCATCACGACTGCTGCCAGGGGTGATGGTGCTGTTAGGGCTGTTGTGACCAGTAGTGAGACCGCCAAGGGGAGCACTTCTCATGGTCCGAGAAGACGTCACCCGTTCGGTCTAGTCGCAACAGCTTCGCCGCCTTTCGGGCGGAGGGAAATTCCCCCAACGGGGTTAATTCTCATTCTTTGATCACGAGATTGACACGATGACCGGTTGGGTCGAATATTTCGCGCATGTCCGCTCCTGTCGCCTTGGTGTGCCGCCGCCACGTGGATCTTCGGCACCAGGCCAGCGCGCTCTGTATGAATTCCTGACGGTTCCTCCGCAACCGATCCGCTGAATCCGCGCGGCCGTTTCCCGGCGCGTGCCGATTCACCGTGACCCGTTCATTGTTCGCCGCACCGCGAGCTTTCCCGGACCCGCCGGTCCGGTGAAAGCGCACGCGGTGCCGCCGGCTTCCCCTGCCGCAATCGGGCAGTTCGTCGTGCGCGAAACAGGGGGAGGGATGTGCCTTTCGTGGCGCTTTTCGACAAACAGGGAGTACGTATGCGATTCACCTCGCTCCGGACCGGTCCGGTCCGAAGGCGAAAAGTGGTGACCGTCGCCATGGCGGCCGCACTGGCCGTCGCGGCGGTCACCTACACCGGCTCGGCGACCAGCGCCTACGCCGACGTCCAGGTCGTCACCGACGCCAAGACGGCGGCCGACGGCAAGCAGTACTGGGTGCAGAACCACCTGGTGTCCAAGGATCTCGCCACGCAGGCGCGTTCCGGTGGCACACCCAAGAAGTGGCTGCTGGTCTGGGCCGGTGACGAGAACATCGCCGACACACTGGTCAAGGACGTCAAGAATCTGCCGGGCTCGCTCGGCGGTGGTCTGAACAAGGTCAAGAACGCGCTTCCCGGGCCGGACTTCCTGGCCGTGATCGACGCGACCCAGGGCTCGCCGACCTACGGCAAGGTGGTCAACACCGCCACCGTCGGCCCGCTCGTCGAGAACGAGCCGCACCACATGCAATACGTGTGGCACAAGGGAGAAACCATCTACGCCGGTGCGCTCTTCGCCGCCGCGACGTACGCGTTCGACGTCGGTGCGCTGCCGCAGCTGAAGCTCAAGGGCGTCAGCCTGCCGACGCAGACGCTCGGTGGTTCGGTGCCGGACGCGTACTGGGTGCTCAAGGACGGCACCGCCTATGGCACGTACATGGGCGGCCCGGTCGTTCCCGGTCCGCATTCCTACGCCGATGGTTCCACCCAGATCGGCAATGGCTTCGCCGGCAGTCCGGGTGAAGTGGTCCGCTTCGACCAGAACGCCAAGGTGCTTTCGGAGTCACCCGCCGCGACACCGCAGGGCGACAACCAGAAACTGTGCGACAACCTGCCGCAGCTGGGCAAGCCGACGTGCGCGAACCCGCACGGGATCCAGGCCCGCGAGGATCTGAACACGTTGGTCACCAGTGACTACGCCGAGCCGAGGAACATCATTCTCGACCCGGTCAAGCAGCCCTCGCCGTACCTGCGCCGCCCGACCGTGCGGACCTGGGACATCTCCGACCGGAACCACCCGAAGCTGAAGGCGGTGTCCTATCTGCAGGACGGCCCGCGTGCCGATCCGAAGGACCCGTTGCACGCCGAAAGCCGCGCGGTCATGGAGACCACGGTGACCAACCAGCCCGGCCACAAGGGCGCGTTCGCCCAGACCATGCAGGG
This sequence comes from Amycolatopsis sp. NPDC059021, assembly GCF_042739895.1. Taxonomy (NCBI): domain Bacteria; kingdom Bacillati; phylum Actinomycetota; class Actinomycetes; order Pseudonocardiales; family Pseudonocardiaceae; genus Amycolatopsis; species Amycolatopsis sp. NPDC059021. The sequence continues at coordinate 24,147 of NZ_JBHYIQ010000126.1, read as the reverse complement.
CGGCGCGGTGTTCTACACGCCGGACATCACCGCGAAGGAGCCGCACTGGATCGAGGTGTTCGACGACGGCACCGCGAACAAGGCGATCTACCCGAACAACGACTCCAACGGCGGTAGTTCCAACGGTGGCTGGATCCAGACCAGCCCGGACGACAAGTACCTCTATCGCGCCATCCAGGGGCGGCAGAAGGGCGCGCTCGGGCCGGACGACCCCGGCACCACCGGCGGCGTGTACGTCCTCGACATCGAGAAGCTGGTCAATGCCGGCGACCGGGTCGAGGACATCAAGGGCCGTATCGACACCAAGGAGAAGGCGCAGCAGGGCGGTGGCGGTGACCTGCCGACCGTCGCCGGCGCGGCGCCGATCAACCCCGGCACCCCGGGCGCGGGCCCGCACTGGGGCGCCTACGACAACTGGGCGCTCGGCGCGGACGGTTTCTACCACGAAACCGCCCAGCCGCAGCATCTCGCGGTGTCGAACTACTTCGTCGCCCGGTCCGGTTTGGACGGTGACCACAAGGTCAACCTGCTGAACCTCGGGCCGGACGGGAAGATCGCGGTCGACCAGAAGTTCCGGGACGAGTTCACCGGGCAGGTCGGCATCAACTTCAACCGCAAGTCCTGGCCGCACGGGGACTTCGGCAACGCCAAACCGCACTCCGAGCTGTTCGTCGTCGCGGACGCGGACATCAAGTGATCACCGTGGCGGGGGGGGGGGGGCGCGGCCCCCCCCCCCCCCCCCCCCACTCCACCCGGAAGGTCCCCATGGATCACCATGTCGTCCCGGCCACCGGTTCGTCCGGAGTGGACATCGCCGCGCTGCTGCTGAGACTCGTCCTCCTGCTGAGTACCGCTTTCCTCGCCGGTACCGGAGTCCTGCGACCGCTCGTGGACAAGGTGCCGCGGCGGTTGCTCATCGTCGTCGGCCTGCTCGGCGGTGTCTCGGCCGTGTCGGCGGTGGTGTCGGCGTTCGTCGTCGACCTCAACGTGTTCGCGCTGGCCGTCCATGTCGTGCTCGCCGCGACGATCCCCGTGCTGATTCGCTGGCCGTCCGCCGGCCGGTGGGCGTCGATCGCCTTGATCGTCCTGGTGGTGCTGGAAACCTCTCTCGGCCGCTCCGGTGTCGATTTCGCTGTCGACACGGTCTACGTGGTGGGCACCGCGCTGTGGTTCGGCGTCACCGTCCTGTCCGCCGGCGTGCCCGCGGATCGCTGGCGCAGCACCACCTTCCGGCTCGGCCCGCTCGCGCTGACGATCGGTGGCCTGCTCGCGGTCGCGGGCGCGGTGCAACTCGTCCAATCCGGACTCGGCTTCGACCGGCGATTGTACGAATCCCTCTTCGGCGTCGCGCTGCTCGCGATCGTCCTGGTGCCGATCGTGGTGGCCGTCCTTGCCGGGATCCTGCTGGGGGACAAGGATTCCGGCCGGGTGTACCGATTCGGTGCGGCCGGGGTCGCCGTGGGTTTTCTCGCCTGGAGCGCGCTGGCGGCCATCCCCCAGCCGCCTGCTCTGCCGGTTCCCGGCGTTCCGCTGCTCGCCGACGCGGTCGCCGGCGGCGCGCGGATCCCGGTGCTGCTCAGCCCGCAACGGCCGGGCCGCAACCTCGTGCACTTCCCGGCCAGCGCGGGCGACGACCTCTCTGCCGGGGTACCCGGCGGGCTGATCACCAAAGCCGTGGCACGGCCGGGCGCCGAGGGAAGCTGGGCCGAGGTCGAACTCCCGCCGGGACGCAGCGAACTGGTCGTGACCAAGGGAACGGCCGAAACGAAGGTCGACGTCGATGCGGGAGACGCCGCCGGGCCCTCGATCGCGGACGCCGACGCGCCGGAATGCGCCAGCGCGGCACTCGGCGGAGTCATCGCCGGACGACGCGATGTGCTCGCCTCGTGCCCAGCCGACGCACTGTCCTCTGAGGACAGTGGATCGCTGGTCAAGCTCGTGGAGTTCCTCGCGGGGCGAAAGCCTGCGGCGATCACCCTGGTCGGTGACGCGTCACCCCGCGGTGTCGCGGCGGCGAAGCTGGTGCGGGACACCGCGGCGCGCACCGGCCTCGCGGTGCGGGAAGACCCCGGCGCCGACACAGCGTTGGTCGTCGTCTCCGGTTGGGCCGGCGGATACACGGCGATGAGCCGCGCCGCCGAGTCACAGCGGTTGAAGCCGACACATCAGTACGGCTTGTATCTCGCGCCCTGGCTGCTGAACGGCCCGATCGTGAACGCGGTCGCGAGCTCTTCGCTGCCATTACGGTTCGACCCGCGCGATCAGCTCGCCGTCGGCTACGCGGTGGCCGTGGGGAATTCCTTCGGCGGGGAGAGCCCGACCTTGGGCGGTTTTCGTTCCTGGCTCGGCGACCAATGGCGTTCGGCGAACGGCGATGTGCAGATCTTCGCCGCCGCGCAGGTCAACGCCATGCCGATGTATCCGAATGAACCACATGCCATCGGAATGGTGATGAACCGCGATTATGCGGGCCAGTGGGTTCCGGACGGAACCATTGTGCCGATCAGCGCGGTTCTCCGCTGATTTCCGCTTCCCGGAGGAAGCGGGGAAATCGATCGAAGTCAAGGAGGTGAATTCCATGAAGCGAATCGCAGCCAGGGTGCTGCTCCCGCTGGCCGCGGCGGCAGCGCTGACCGGGGTGGCGGGCGGGGTGGCCGACGCCACCCCTGCCGAGAACGCACCCATCTGGGTGACGCCGGACCTCGACCTCGGCGGTCTGCTCGGCCCCACGGTGCCGGCGCCGACCCAGCTCCTCGCGCCGATCTTCGGCCTCATCACGCCGATCTCCTGATCCCGCACACCCCCAGGTCACCCCAAGGAGGGAACCGATGAAGAAAACCCTGGCCCGCGCGGCCGCGATCGCCACGCTCGCGAGCGTCGGCGTGCTCGGTGCCGCCGTGCCGGCGCTGGCGGCCACCACGTCCGCCCAGGACGCGCCCGGCGGCGTGACCGTCGTGGACGAGCCCGACACGACCAACCTGAACAACATCTGGACGTTCGCGCCGCTCGGTGTTCCGGTGCTCGGCCTGATCCAGTCGCTCAACGGTGTCCCGGGCAGGCTGCTGCCCTCCTGAGTGCCCCGGCGGGGGGGGGGGGGGGGCGGGGGGGGGGGCGGGGGGGGGGCCCCGCCCCCCGGAGCGAGGACGCAGAGAGAGGGGACCACGACCGAGCTCCGGAGAGGCGCTCG
>NZ_JBHYIQ010000126.1:0-20950 GCF_042739895.1 Amycolatopsis sp. NPDC059021 | reverse complement strand
GCCCCCGCCCCCAGAACCCGGCGCCGGCCCGCCGCCGCCCGGGGGGGCCCGCCACCCCGCGCCCCCCGGCCCTGGCCGGCGGGCGGCCGCGCGCCCCCCCCACGGCACGAGCCGTCGAGGAGATTCCGATGGTCGACAAGCAACTGTTCCTGCGCCTCGGCGTCGCCGCGGTCGTCGTCGCGGCGGGTGCGGCCGGGGTGATCCTGCTCGGCGGCGGTGAGGAGCCGCCACCCGCGGAGGCCGTCGCCGTGGTCGGCGAACCGTCGCCGTCCGCGCCGGTGTCGTCGAGTGCCCCGGCACCCCAGCCGGTCACCCGGACGGTCACGCCGCAGGCCGTGCCGGACGACTGGCCGATCACCTACGAGCTGGCGGGCAGCGGGACCGCGACCGTCGTCTACGACGAGAACGGGCTGGGGCTCGTGCATCAGGAACTCGCCGTGCCGCTGCCGTGGCGGAAGGAACTGACCTGGAAGCACACCGGCGCGCCGCCGACCGTCCAGCTGATGGGCCAGGCCGACGGCCCCGTCGAGTGCCGGATCGCGGTCCGCGGCACGGTCGTGACCTCGCAGGAGTCCGCCCCCGGCGAGGTCGCCACCTGCGCCGGCCGCCTCGGCTGAGCCCCGCGCCGACCGCGTTTAGCCCGCTAACTGCACGTCAGGCCCCTCGTCGACCATCCCGACGCCGACCAGTCGCGCCGCGACCGAGGGGGGGGGGGGAAGACAACGCAGGCGCAGCGAGGCCCGCCGGGGGCACCCCCCCCCCACCCCGCCCCGACCCGCCCCGCCACCCCCCCCCCCCCGCCCCCCCGCCGCCCCCGGCGCGTTGAGGGGTAAACCCGGCGCGCGCGCCGGTCCGGCGACGAGAGGCGCGCCACCAGGGCACTGCGCCCAGGACGGTCCGGGACGGCAGGGCTCAGCGGTACACGGAGCGACGAGGCGCCGAGAGACGCGGACACGGCTGGGCTCCGCGGTGCGCGAAGGCGGCGGGCGCTGAGGGACGCGGACGCGGCGGGCGGCGACCGCGTTTAGCCCGCTAAACGCAGCGCGCGCCAGGGAGTGGCCCGGCGCAGGTCAGCGGCGGGGCGACTGCGTTTAGCCCGCTAACTGCGCGTCGGGGCCCTGGTGGGGAGGGGTTTTGCGAACCAGTGCTCGGCGTACTTGTCCGCGTTGAACGGGGCGACCTCGGCGTAGCCGCAGCGGGCGTAGAGCGCGCGGGCCTCGACGAGGTCGTCACGGGTGTCCAGCCGGATCAGCGTCGCGCCCAGGCCCCGGGCGACGTCTTCGGCGGCGGCGACCAGCCGCACGCCGCCGCCCTGCCCCCGGCCGGACGCGCGGACGTACACCCGCTTCAACTCCGCGACTGACGGCTCCACCAGCCGGACGCCGATGCAGCCCTGCACGGAGCCGTCCTCGTGCCGGGCAAGCAGCAGCGCACCGGCGGGCGGCGCGAGGTCGTCGGTGGGGTCTTCGGCCAGCGCGATGTCGACCTCCGCGGTCGTCGCGGGCCGCCCGTAGTACCGGGACGCGATGTCGGTCATGTACTCCCGCAGCACCGCGACGGCATCCGGATGATCGACGGCCGAGGGGGCGATGGTCCAGCGTTCACTCACCCGGCCATCCTGACCCGCCCGTCCAGCGGTTTTCAGCGCCGGTACTGCCACGTGTAGCCCGGCAACGTCCGCACGAAGCCGACGAGGAACCCGGCCAAGGCGGGTACGTCGTCCAGCGAAAGCGCTCGCGGCCCCGAAACCAGCGCGACGGAGTTGAGCAGCCCGAACTGCGCCGGCGTCCGCGGATCCGCGAGCAGCCGCTCCAGCACCGGCGGAGTGAGCACGCCCCGCGCGAAGTCCGGATGCTCGCAGTACACCGTGAACCGCGCGTCGAACGCCGGATGCCCGATCGGCACCGTCCCGGCCGACTGGAACGCCGTCGGCTGCCCCTTGATCGACGTCAGCATGCTCTTCAACGTCGTGTCGAAACTCAGCGCGGGCACCGGGGGAGTCCAGACCTGCACCATGTACCCGATCCCGGCGGCCTCCTCCGCGGTCCGGTACTCGAACGCCAGCACCGCGTGCTCACCCAGTCGCAGCTCGACGGCGTACTCATACGGCGCCGCCTGAGGCGTCAGATGCGCGAATGTCGTCCGTTGCCGCGCGTTGGGGAAGTAGCCGAACGTCGGCGCGCGGCCGTCGCCCGCGACGTACAACGCGGCGTTGTGCTTCGCGGCCCACTCCCGTGGTGTGCTCGCCCGCCGACGCGCCATGGACGAATCGTAGGCGTCAGCGGGCGATCCCGTGGGCCACGGCGAGGAGCCGGTCGGCGACCTGGGTGACCGACGCGACCGACATCGGCCCGGTGATCCGGCTCGACGCGACCCCGTCGCCGACGTCGATCCCCGGCGACAGCGGCGGCACAGCACCCGCGTACCAGTGCAGGAACGCCGGCGTGAGCACGGTGTCGGCGAAGCGCGGATCGGCGGTGTAGACGGCGATCAGCGGCCGCAGCGCGGGATCCGGCACCGGCCACTCGGTCAGTTCGCGACTCACCGAGGCGGGAATGTAGGTGCGGAGCATCATCCGGTGCATCGGCGCATCGGGCCGGTCGACGGGCCCGATCTTGTACAGGCACAGCCGCGGTGTCATCGGCGCGCCGACCCGCACCTTGTGCCAGACCGTCGTGTCGCCGCCGACGGTGTCCACGCCCTGGAACGCCACCACCGGCACGCCCTGGCGGCCGAACTCGAGCGCGAACGTGTACCGCTCGTCCGGCCGGACACCGAAACCGGGGCGCGTGCCGCTGCCGGAATCGTGCCACCGCCCGCCCTGCGACGCCGCGAACGCGCGCAGGTCGTCGCGGCCCTTCTTACGGCTCGCGAGGGCCACGACCAGTCCGATGAGGACGATCACGACGATGCCGAGCATGAGCCACAGCGCGATCACGGTTCGTCTCCACTCAGGCGGCCCGCCACAGCCGGGCGGGCAGGTGGTCGGCAAGGCCGAGGAGGAAGTCCGCCTCGGCGATCAGCGTGGGCCTGCTCAGGTGACCGGCGCCCCAGGTGCGCAACGAGCCGCCTTCGACCGCGAATGGCCGCTCACCCAAAGAGCGAAGCAGCCACGCGCGCAGATCCGCGTCGAGGACTTCGTCCGCTACGGCCACATCACTCGTGTACACGACGTACGCCGCGTCGAAGGCCTTGTCCATGGTCTTGAACCGCGTCGACCGGTCGCGGATCTCCGAAGGGACTGCCGGAGCCTTCCCGACGCACAACAGCGGCGACGGCGGCACCGAGACCTGGACATAGTGCTGATCCCGGCTCTCGATGTGATCCGACAGCGCGCGATAGAGCTCGCGGCCGTCGGCGCCGATCACCGCGTGATCGCGGTGCCGGAACTCGACCCAGGGATGCCCGCTCGACTCGCCGAGCGGCCGCCCGCCCGGATGCCGCACGCCGAACGAGGGCACCGCGGTGTCCCCGCTCTGTCCACTGTGGAAAGTCCCGTCGTGCTCGGCGGCGAAGGCACGGAACCAGTGCTCCACGGCGGCCTTGCGGGCTCCCCGGTTGCGGCCGAGCATGATCACGACGAGCACCGCCAGCACCGCGGCGATCGACGCCCCGGCCAGGACGTTGTTCAGCACGGGGCTCTCGAACACCCCGGCGAGATCGGCCGTCATGGTCAGAAGTCCAGATCCTTCTTGGTCTCTTCGTCCGGCTGCTCGGTACCGGTCTCACCGTAGTCACTCGCCTTCTTAGCGTTCTTCACGTGACTGTTCAGCTTGCCGAGGTGGTCGTTGACCGTCTTCGCCGGATTCTCCCCGGGATTGGTCGGGTCGTAGCCCAGTACGCCCTTGAACGCCGCCTCGCGGCCCTTCTTCAGTGTTTCCTTCGCGCCGTTCTTCAGCAGCGACGGCGTGTAGCGGATGGCGCCGTCCTCGTTCAGGACGGGGTTGTCCCATGCCTTCTCGAAGCGCTTGCCGAGCATGCCCTTCTCGCCGAAGAGCTTCTCCATGGCGCCCTGGCCCTTGGTCAGCTCCTTGGCCTCCTTGAGCTTGCCCGCGGTCTTGCCCTCCATCAGCGCCTTGCCGAACCGCGTTTCCTTCAGCTTCGCCATAAGCTTCTTGAGCCACTCCAGGACGTCCTGGAGGATCTTGCGCAGCTTGCTCACCTTCTGCGTCGTCTTCGCCGACGTGGTGGCCAGCTTGACCTCCGACGCGGTGCCCGCCGCCGCGGTCGACGCGCCCGCGGTCGGGACAGCGGCGGCGATCGCCGGGACCCAGATCATGATCAGCCAGGTGATCAGCTCGGTCAGGATGGCCTTGATCAGCTCTTCGACGAACGTCATCAGCATGCTGCTGAGCTGCAGCATCTGCGCGAGGTCGCCGGATTTGGCCGCCACCCCGTCCACCCCGTGCGCGAACTCGCCGAGCGACGTCTTCGCCGCCGTCGCGGCGTCGCCCTGCCACTGCGCGAGCGACGACTCGGCGACCTCGGCGAAGTTCTTCGCCAGATCCTGGAGACCCTTCGCGATCGCGCCGAAGTTCTCCGCGGCGATCCCCAGCGCCGGGCCGTCGCCGCTGACGAAGTGGATCGCGTCCTGGATCGGCTGCACCGCGCTGATCAGGAAGTTCAGCCCCTGGCCGATCAGCCAGCCCAGCGGGTCGGTCGCGATGTCCACGATCGCCTGCGAACTCGACTGGATGAAGCCGGTCGTGTCGGTGGCGATCGTGGTCAGCCCGAGTGTGATGTCCGCGCCGTCGGGATGCGGGGCGCCGAAGGCCTTGAACACCGCGCCGGCGTCCTTGCCCACCGTGACGGCCTGCCCGAGGAACGGGGTGGCCTTGACCGCGTTGTCGACGTTGATGCCCGCGACCGTGTTCGGATCGTCGGACTTGATCGAGATCTTCCCCGCGACGTCCTCGACTTCCGCCATGACGTCCCCCTCAGTGCTTCTCGCCGCGCGGGCCGTCCAGCAGCGCCTCGATCTGCCCGAACACCGCCTTGTGGTCGTCTTCGGTGCCCTGGTACACGTTCGCCGCGTCGGTGAACTTCGCCTGCGCGGACGCGAGGCCTTCGCTCATCGAGCGCAGCAGGTCCTGCAGCTCATGGAGGGTCTCGGTGTAGCCGTGCTTGGTGAACAGCCCGACCACGCCCCACGACTTGTCGCCGACGTCGGCGTTGCCGACCATGTCGGTGATCTTCCCGGCCTGGTCCTTGTAGTTCCCCAGCGAGCCGACGTACTCGCGCAGCGCGTCGACCTGGACCTGGTACCCCGTGCCGGGGGTGACTCCGTCGGGCATCAGTGGTCCTCCTCGTCGAACAGCTTGCGCAGGAAGGTGTCGCCCTCGGAACCACCACTGGGCGGGGCGGCGGGCGGCGGTTCCTCCGCGCGCCGCACGAACGACTGCTCGGAGAAGTCGTCCGGCGGGGCGGGCGCCGCCGTGGTCTCCGCCGCCATCCGGGACCGCATTTCCTCGACGCTCGTGCCGAACAGCTCGGCCTGGCTCTCGAGCACCTGATCGGTGAGGCCGAGGTCGTCGCCCATGTGTTCTTCGACGATGCTCGCCTGCCGCCGGGCCGACTCGGCCACGGCCTCGCGCAGCGTCGACATCAGCGCGGCGGACAGCGCCTGCGGCGACTGCCGGAGCGCCTCTTCGGTGAACCGGACGTCGAGCACCGCGCCGCCGGGCCCCGCGACCACGGTCACCCCCCGGTCGGGGGAGATCGCGGTGGCTTCCAGCGCGCCCAGCTCGGCCCGCATCCCCTCGATACCGGCCAGCCGGTCGTCCACGTTCCTGATCTTCGACTGGAACCGTTCGAACTCGGCGACCAGCTGGTCGAACTCGGCCGACATGCCGTTCCCCTCCCGTGCTGCTCCGCGTGACGTAAGTCATGGTGACCCGTTCGCCGCCTTGGACGTGCCGAATGCGGGAATGGATCCCCCTGCGTCACCCGTTCGGGGAATGGGTAGGTTCCCCGGCGGCAAGGGGAATCGCGAGCAGGAGGACAGCGTTATGGAAACAGCGGGGTGGACCGCCGAGACGGAACCCGCCGAGGAGCGCAGGGGGCGGCACGCGGCGCCCGAGGGCGCGGGCGTGCACCCGCTGGTCGACCTTTCCCGGGATCCGCACCCGGGCAGGCCGGACCACGCGAAGCCGGACGAGGACTGAAGCACGGCGCACGGTGTGGAACAACGCCACACCGAGGTGCACAACGGGTAGGATGACGCTTCCTGCCCGTTCAGACCCCCCGCCTCGGCCACCCGAGAAGCGGCCGGGTATCTTTGGAGACCGTGCCCGGCAGGCGTCGGGCCGCTCCGCGTGCCGTTCGGCATGATCGGTGCGCTCGTCGCATCCGGTCGTCGGCTCAGCCAACGCGGGGTCCGACGGAAAATCCCTTCGGGAAGTTACCGGTCGACAGACCGTGACGCGGGCCGACACGCCCGACCGCGGGGGCCGGTGAAGACACGAAGTAAGCAAGATCGCGACAGAAAGCTGGTCCATTGCCCACGATCCAGCAGCTGGTCCGCAAGGGCCGCCAGGACAAGGCTGCCAAGCAGAAGACCGCGGCCCTCAAGGGGAGCCCGCAGCGGCGTGGCGTGTGCACTCGCGTGTACACCACGACCCCCAAGAAGCCGAACTCGGCGCTGCGCAAGGTCGCGCGTGTGAAGCTGACCAGCGGCATCGAGGTCACCGCCTACATCCCCGGTGAGGGCCACAACCTGCAGGAGCACTCGATGGTGCTCGTGCGCGGTGGTCGTGTGAAGGACCTCCCCGGCGTTCGCTACAAGATCATCCGCGGTTCGCTCGACACCCAGGGTGTGAAGAACCGTAAGCAGGCGCGCAGCCGGTACGGCGCGAAGAAGGAGAAGAGCTAATGCCTCGCAAGGGTCCGGCGCCGAAGCGGCCGCTGATCTCCGACCCCGTCTACGCCTCGCCGCTGGTCACCCAGCTGGTGAACAAGGTGCTGAAGGACGGCAAGCGGTCCCTCGCCGAGCGCATCGTCTACGGCGCGCTGGAAGGCGCGCGCGAGAAGACCGGCACCGACCCGGTCGTCACGCTGAAGCGCGCGCTCGACAACGTGAAGCCCACCATCGAGGTGAAGAGCCGCCGCGTCGGTGGCGCCACCTACCAGGTGCCGATCGAGGTCAAGCCCGGCCGCTCCACCACCCTCGCGCTGCGCTGGCTGGTGTCCTTCTCGCAGCAGCGCCGTGAGAAGACCATGATCGAGCGCCTGCAGAACGAACTCCTCGACGCCTCCAACGGCCTCGGTGCCAGCGTGAAGCGCCGTGAGGACACGCACAAGATGGCCGAGTCCAACCGGGCCTTCGCGCACTACCGCTGGTGATGACCGCCCGGCAATCGATGGAAGCCTTGCCGGGCCCCACGCTTGAGACAGGGGAACATTCTCGTGGCACGTGACGTGCTGACCGACCTGAACAAGGTCCGCAACATCGGCATCATGGCCCACATCGACGCCGGTAAGACGACCACCACCGAGCGGATCCTGTTCTACACCGGGATCAACTACAAGATCGGCGAAGTCCACGACGGCGCCGCCACCATGGACTGGATGGAGGAGGAGCAGAAGCGGGGTATCACCATCACCTCGGCTGCCACCACCACCTACTGGGCCGACCACCAGATCAACCTGATCGACACCCCCGGGCACGTCGACTTCACCGTCGAGGTGGAGCGCAACCTGCGAGTGCTCGACGGCGCGGTCGCCGTCTTCGACGGCAAGGAAGGCGTCGAGCCGCAGTCCGAGCAGGTCTGGCGTCAGGCGGACAAGTACGAGGTTCCGCGCATCTGCTTCGTCAACAAGATGGACAAGCTGGGTGCGGACTTCTACTACACCCTGAAGACCATCGAGGAGCGCCTCGGCGTCCGGCCGCTGGCCATCCAGCTGCCGATCGGCGCGGAGAACGACTTCGAGGGCGTCATCGACCTGGTCCGGATGAAGGCCCTGGTCTGGCGCGGCGAGGTCCAGAAGGGTGAGGACTACGCGGTCGAGGACATCCCGGCCGAGCTCGCCGACAAGGCCGCCGAGTACCGCGAGAAGCTGGTCGAGACCGTCGCCGAGACCGACGACGCGCTGATGGAGAAGTTCCTCGAGGGCGAGGAGCTGACCGAGGCCGAGATCAAGTCCGGCATCCGCAAGCTGGTGATCACCCGCGAGGCGTTCCCGGTGCTGGCCGGTTCCGCGTTCAAGAACAAGGGCGTGCAGCCCATGCTCGACGCGGTCATCGACTACCTCCCGTCGCCGCTGGACGTCCCGGCCGTCGAGGGCCTGCTGCCCGACGGCGAGACCGTGGCCACCCGCAAGGCGGCCGTGGACGAGCCGTTCGCGGCGCTGGCGTTCAAGATCGCCGCGCACCCGTTCTTCGGCAAGCTGACCTACATCCGGGTCTACTCGGGCAAGGTCGCCTCCGGCGCCCAGGTCGTCAACGCGACCAAGGAGCGCAAGGAGCGCATCGGGAAGATCTTCCAGATGCACTCCAACAAGGAGAACCCGGTCGACGACGCCCAGGTCGGTCACATCTACGCGGTCATCGGCCTGAAGGACACCACCACCGGTGACACCCTGGCCGACCCGCAGAACCCGATCGTCCTCGAGTCGATGACGTTCCCCGAGCCGGTCATCCGGGTCGCGATCGAGCCGAAGACCAAGGCGGACCAGGAGAAGCTCTCCCTGGCGATCCAGAAGCTGGCCGAAGAGGACCCCACGTTCCAGGTGAAGCTGGACGAGGAGACCGGCCAGACGATCATCGCGGGCATGGGCGAGCTGCACCTCGAGGTGCTGGTCAACCGGATGAAGTCCGACTACAAGGTCGAGGCGAACATCGGTAAGCCGCAGGTGGCCTACCGCGAGACCATCAAGAGGACCGTGGACAAGCTCGACTATGTCCACAAGAAGCAGACCGGTGGTTCCGGCCAGTTCGCGAAGGTGATCGTGAAGCTGGAGCCGCTCGAGCGCACCGACGGTGCACTCTACGAGTTCGACAACAAGGTCACCGGTGGCCGCGTGCCGCGGGAGTACATCCCGTCGGTGGACGCCGGTGCGCAGGACGCCATGCAGTACGGCGTGCTCGCGGGCTACCCGCTCGTCGGGTTGAAGTTCACCTTGCTGGACGGTGCGTACCACGAGGTCGACTCTTCGGAGATGGCGTTCAAGATCGCCGGTTCCATGGCGATGAAGGAAGCCGCGAAGAAGGCCGGCCCGGTGATTCTGGAGCCGATGATGGCGGTCGAGGTCACCACGCCCGAGGACTACATGGGTGACGTCATCGGTGACCTCAACTCCCGCCGTGGTCAGATCCAGGCCATGGAGGAGCGGTCGGGTACCCGTGTCGTGAAGGCACTGGTTCCGCTGTCGGAGATGTTCGGTTACGTCGGCGACCTCCGGTCGCGGACCCAGGGCCGGGCGAACTACTCCATGGTGTTCGACTCCTACGCCGAGGTTCCCGCGAACGTCGCGAAGGAAATCATCGCGAAGGCGACGGGGGAGTAGTCCCTCATCGCCCGCGGGCATAAGGAACACTCCTGAACGTCCGCAGCACCGACGAGAAACAATCACCGGCCGGCAGCCACGCCGGCCGGTGAGCACAAAGCGAAATCAGTCCAGGAGGACATTCCAGTGGCGAAGGCGAAGTTCGAGCGGAGCAAGCCGCACGTCAACATCGGGACCATTGGTCACGTCGACCACGGTAAGACCACTCTGACCGCGGCGATCACCAAGGTTCTGCACGACAAGTACCCCGAGCTGAACGAGTCGCGTGCGTTCGACCAGATCGACAACGCGCCCGAAGAGAAGCAGCGCGGCATCACGATCAACATCTCGCACGTCGAGTACCAGACCGAGAAGCGTCACTACGCGCACGTCGACGCCCCCGGTCACGCGGACTACATCAAGAACATGATCACCGGTGCCGCCCAGATGGACGGCGCGATCCTGGTGGTCGCCGCGACCGACGGCCCGATGCCGCAGACCCGCGAGCACGTGCTGCTCGCCCGCCAGGTCGGCGTGCCCTACATCGTGGTCGCGCTGAACAAGGCCGACATGGTCGACGACGAGGAGATCCTCGAGCTCGTCGAGCTGGAGGTCCGTGAGCTGCTGTCCTCGCAGGAGTTCCCCGGCGACGACGCGCCGGTCGTGCGCGTTTCGGGCCTGAAGGCTCTCGAGGGCGACGAGAAGTGGGCCGAGGCCGTTCTCGAGCTCATGACCGCTGTCGACGACAACGTGCCGGACCCGGTGCGTGAGCTCGACAAGCCGTTCCTGATGCCGATCGAGGACGTCTTCACCATCACCGGCCGCGGCACCGTCGTGACCGGTCGTGTGGAGCGCGGCCAGGTCAACGTCAACGAAGAGGTCGAGATCGTGGGTATCCGCGAGAAGTCGACCAAGACCACCGTCACCGGTGTCGAGATGTTCCGCAAGCTGCTCGACTCGGGCCAGGCGGGCGACAACGTCGGCCTCCTGCTCCGTGGTATCAAGCGCGAGGACGTCGAGCGCGGCCAGGTCGTCGTGAAGCCGGGCACCACCACCCCGCACACCGAGTTCGAGGGCCGGGTCTACATCCTGTCCAAGGACGAGGGCGGCCGGCACACGCCGTTCTTCAACAACTACCGCCCGCAGTTCTACTTCCGTACCACGGACGTGACCGGCGTCGTGACCCTCCCCGAGGGCACCGAGATGGTCATGCCGGGTGACAACACGGACATCTCGGTCCAGCTGATCCAGCCGGTCGCGATGGACGAGGGCCTGCGGTTCGCCATCCGTGAGGGTGGCCGTACCGTCGGCGCCGGCCAGGTCACCAAGATCAACAAGTGATTTCACGCCCCGCCCGGGGGTTAATACACCCCCGGGTCCGGGGCGTCAAATCACGTGTGCGACACTATTCAGGTTGCTCGTCCGAGGGCGGCCGAATCCCACTGTTGGTTCGACTAGCAGGGGTTCCGGCCGCCCTGGTGCGAGTGGCCACGGTCCGTGGAGCTCTTCCTTCGGGTGAGGGTAGCGGGCAAGGGACGCCGAAGGTGTGTGAACGCCTTCGAGCGGCCCCCTCACGTTGAGGAAGACCAGGCAAGACGACGATCCCACGGGATCCGTCTGTGCGGCGGGCACGACACGCCCGACCGCGTGGACCGGGGACAGGGCCGTTGAACTGCGAAAACCCGGCTCGGGTGGGAACACCAGGGCCAGGTTTGTGAGATAGCGGCACGAGACGACAAGGAACGAGCAGCCACCATGGCGGGACAGAAGATCCGCATCCGGCTCAAGGCCTACGACCACGAGGCGATCGACACCTCGGCGCGCAAGATCGTGGAGACGGTCACGCGCACCGGCGCCCGTGTTGTCGGGCCGGTGCCGCTGCCCACCGAGAAGAACGTTTACTGCGTCATCCGCTCGCCGCACAAGTACAAGGACTCGCGCGAGCACTTCGAGATGCGCACGCACAAGCGTCTGATCGACATCCTCGACCCGACGCCGAAGACGGTTGACGCGCTCATGCGCATCGACCTGCCGGCGAGCGTCGACGTCAACATCCAGTAAGCGTTGGGCGAGCGGCGGAGATAAGAGACTCATGTCTGACAGGCAAATGAAGGGCATCCTGGGCACCAAGCTCGGCATGACCCAGGTCTTCGACGAGCAGAACCGGGTCGTCCCGGTGACCGTCGTCAAGGCCGGGCCGAACGTGGTGACCCAGGTTCGTACCCAGGACAAGGACGGCTACGCGGCCGTGCAGCTGGCGTTCGGCGCCGTCGACCCGCGCCGGGTCAACAAGCCGCGCACCGGCCACTTCGACAAGGCGGGTGTGACCCCGCGCCGGTTCCTCGCCGAGCTGCGGACCACCGACGCCGGCACCTACGAGGTGGGCCAGGAGATCACCGCCGAGGTGTTCGCCGCGGGCACCGAGGTCGACGTGACCGGCACCAGCAAGGGCAAGGGCTACGCCGGTGTCATGAAGCGTCACGGCTTCAAGGGCCAGGGCGCCAGCCACGGTAACCAGGCCAAGCACCGCGCGCCGGGTTCCATCGGCGGCTGCGCCACGCCTGGCCGCGTTTTCAAGGGCCTGCGCATGGCGGGCCGGATGGGCAACGACCGGGTCACCACGCAGAACCTGACCGTGCACGCCGTGCGTGCCGAGGACGGCCTGCTGCTGATCAAGGGCGCGGTGCCCGGTCCCAAGGGCGGCCTGCTGTTCGTGCGCAGCGCCGCGAAGGGTGGTAACCCCGAATGACGAACGTCGAGCTGAAGACCCCGGCCGGTAAAGCCGACGGCACCGTCGAGCTCCCCGCGGAGATCTTCGACGTGCAGGCCAACGTGCCGCTGATGCACCAGGTCGTGGTGGCCCAGTTGGCCGCCGCGCGCCAGGGCACGCACGACACGAAGACCCGTGGTGAGGTCTCCGGTGGCGGCAAGAAGCCGTACCGGCAGAAGGGCACCGGCCGTGCCCGCCAGGGTTCGACCCGCGCCCCGCAGTTCACCGGCGGTGGCACGGTGCACGGCCCCACGCCGCGCGACTACACCCAGCGCACCCCGAAGAAGATGAAGGCCGCCGCCCTGCGTGGCGCCCTCTCCGACCGGGCCCGCGCCGGCCAGCTGCACGTGGTCACCGAGCTGGTCACCGGCGAGAAGCCGTCGACCAAGGCCGCCAAGACCGCCATCGCCGCGGTGACGCAGGCGAAGCGCGTGCTCGTGGTGCTGCACCGGGACGACGAGCTCAGCTGGGTTTCGCTGCGGAACCTGGAGCAGGTCCACCTGATCTGGGCCGACCAGCTCAACACCTACGACGTGCTGGTCAACGACGACGTCGTGTTCACCAAGGCCGCGTACGACGCGTTCGTCGCAGGCCCCGTCCGTGGCAAGGCCGTCAAGGCCTCCGCGCGGTCGGGCGAGGTCACGGAAGGGAGTGACGAGAAGTGAGTTCGGTCGCCATTCCGGACCCCCGCGACATCCTGCTCGCGCCGGTGATCTCCGAGAAGTCCTACGGGCTGCTCGAGGAGCACAAGTACACGTTCATCGTCCGCCCGGACGCCAACAAGACCCAGATCAAGATCGCGGTCGAGAAGGTGTTCGGCGTCAAGGTGGTCAGCGTCAACACGGCCAACCGCCAGGGCAAGCGGAAGCGGACTCGCGCCGGCTTCGGCAAGCGCAAGGACACCAAGCGCGCCATCGTGACTCTTTCGCCCGAGAGCAAGGCGATCGAGATCTTCGGCGGACCCACCGCGTAAAGGACTGAGCTGACAATGGGCATCCGCAAGTACAAGCCGACGACCCCGGGTCGTCGCGGTTCGAGCGTCTCCGATTTCGCCGAGATCACCCGGACGACGCCGGAGAAGTCGCTGCTGCGTCCGCTGAGCAAGAGCGGTGGCCGCAACTCCTCGGGCAAGATCACCACCCGGCACAAGGGCGGCGGGCACAAGCGTGCCTACCGCGTGATCGACTTCCGCAGGCACGACAAGGACGGCGTCCCCGCCAAGGTCGCGCACATCGAGTACGACCCCAACCGGTCCGCTCGCATCGCGCTGCTGCACTACGCCGACGGCGAGAAGCGCTACATCATCGCGCCGGAGAAGCTGAAGCAGGGCGACACCGTCGAGAACGGCCCCCGCGCCGACATCAAGCCGGGCAACAACCTGCCGCTGCGCAACATCCCGGTCGGCACCGTGATCCACGCGATCGAGCTCCGCCCCGGTGGCGGCGCGAAGATGGCGCGGTCCGCCGGCGCGCGCGTGCAGCTCGTCGCCAAGGACGGCCCCTACGCCCAGCTGCGGCTTCCCTCGGGCGAGATCCGCAACGTCGACGTGCGCAACCGCGCGACCGTCGGCGAGGTGGGCAACTCCGAGCACGCCAACATCAACTGGGGCAAGGCGGGCCGCAACCGCTGGCGCGGCAAGCGCCCGACCGTCCGTGGTGTCGTCATGAACCCGGTCGACCACCCGCACGGTGGTGGTGAGGGCAAGACCTCCGGTGGTCGCCACCCGGTCAACCCGAACGGTAAGCCCGAGGGCCGTACGCGCAGGCGCAAGCCGAGCGACGCCCTCATCGTCCGCCGCCGGCGTACCGGCAAGAAGCGCTGAGCAGGGAGGTAGAAGAACATGCCACGCAGCCTTAAGAAAGGCCCCTTCGTGGACGACCACCTGCTCAAGAAGGTGGACGCGCTCAACGAGTCGGGCAAGAAGACCGTGATCAAGACCTGGTCGCGCCGCTCCACGATCATCCCGGACTTCCTGGGACACACGTTCGCGGTGCACGACGGCCGCAAGCACGTCCCGGTGTTCGTCACCGAGGCGATGGTGGGTCACAAGCTGGGCGAGTTCGCCCCGACGCGGACCTTCAAGGGCCACATCAAGGACGACCGCAAGTCGCGCCGCCGCTGAGCGGGCACGAAGACAGATAAGGGAAGTAGCGATGAACGCCCAGAACGACGCGACCGTCGAGGCTGAACTGCCTACGGCGTACGCGCGGGCTCGCTTCGTCCGGGACTCACCGACCAAGGTGCGCCGGGTGATCGAGCTCATCAAGGGTCGTAGCGTCAGCGAGGCCCTGGCCGTGCTCCGGTTCGCGCCGCAGGCGGCCAGCACCCCGCTCGCCAAGGTGATCGCCAGCGCGGCGGCCAACGCCGAGAACAACCTCGACCTCGACCCGGAGACCCTCTGGATCAAGTCCGCGACCGCCGACGAGGGCCCGACCCTCAAGCGCATCCGGCCGCGGGCCCAGGGGCGTGCCTACCGGATCCGTAAGCGGACCAGCCACATCACCGTCGTGGTGGAGTCCCGTCCGGCGGAGAAGGCGAAGAGCAAGAAGAAGGCAGGTGGCCGGTAGTGGGCCAGAAGATCAACCCGCACGGTTTCCGCCTGGGTATCACCACGGACTGGAAGTCGCGCTGGTACGCCGACAAGCAGTACGCCGAGTACGTGGCCGAGGACGTCAAGATCCGCCGGCTGCTCTCGACGGGCATGGAGCGCGCGGGCATCTCCAAGGTCGAGATCGAGCGCACCCGTGACCGTGTCCGCGTCGACATCCACACCGCCCGGCCGGGCATCGTCATCGGCCGCCGCGGCGCGGAGGCCGACCGGATCCGCGGTGCGCTGGAGAAGCTGACCAAGAAGCAGGTCCAGCTGAACATCCTCGAGGTCAAGAACCCCGAGGCCGACGCCCAGCTCGTCGCGCAGGGTGTCGCGGAGCAGCTGTCCAACCGCGTGGCGTTCCGCCGCGCGATGCGGAAGGCGATCCAGACCTCGATGCGCTCGCCGCAGGTCAAGGGCATCCGCGTGCAGTGCGGTGGCCGTCTCGGCGGTGCCGAGATGTCCCGTTCCGAGCACTACCGCGACGGCCGGGTCCCGCTGCACACGCTGCGCGCCGACATCGACTACGGCTTCTTCGAGGCCAAGACGACCTTCGGCCGCATCGGCGTCAAGGTGTGGATCTACAAGGGTGAGCTCGTGGGCGGGCTGAAGGCCAAGGAGGCGCGTGACGCCGCCGCGGCCGCCGAGCGTGCCCCGCGCCGCGACCGCGGTGACCGTCCGTCCCGCCCGCGCCGCTCCGGCGCCTCGGGCACGACGGCCACCTCGACCGAAGCCGGCCGCGCGGCCGCTGCCGCGAAGACCGACGCGGGCGCCGCTCCCGCCGCCGAGGCGGCGCCGGCGGAGACCGCAGAAAAGACGGAGGGCTGAGACGTGCTCATCCCGCGCAGGGTCAAGCACCGGAAGCAGCACTCCCCGAAGCGCCACGGCGCCGCGAAGGGCGGCACGAAGGTCAACTTCGGCGAGTACGGCATCCAGGCGCTTGAGCACAGCTACGTGACGAACCGGCAGATCGAGTCCGCTCGTATCGCCATGACCCGTCACATCAAGCGTGGCGGCAAGGTGTGGACGACCATCTACCCGGACCGCCCGCTGACCAAGAAGCCTGCCGAGACCCGGATGGGTTCCGGTAAGGGTTCGCCCGAGTGGTGGATCGCCAACGTGAAGCCCGGCCGTGTCATGTTCGAGATCAGCTTCCCGAACGAGGAGACGGCGCGCGAGGCGCTTCGCCGCGCGATCCACAAGCTGCCCATGAAGTGCCGCATCGTGACCCGTGAAGGTGGTGAGTTCTGATGGCGAAGGCCGGAGCCGCTGAGGCATCAGAGCTTCGTGAGCTCACCGCGGAAGAGCTCGTCCTGCGTCTGAAGGAATACAAGGAGGAGCTGTTCAACCTCCGCTTCCAGATGGCGACCGGGCAGCTCGACAACAACCGCCGGTTGCGTTCGGTCCGGGGTGGCATCGCCCGGATCTACACGGTCATGCGCGAGCGTGAACTCGGCCTGTCCGTTGCCCCCGACGCCGAGAGTGAAGGTGCCGCATGAGCGAGCCCACCACCGAGAAGGCGCCCCGTAACGACCGCAAGGTCCGTGAGGGCTACGTCGTCTCGGACAAGATGAACAAGACGATCGTGGTCGAGCTCGAGGACCGCAAGAAGCACCCCCGTTACTCGAAGGTTCTCCGCAGCACCACCAAGGTGAAGGTGCACGACGAGAACAACGAGGCGGGTGTCGGCGACCGGGTCACCCTGATGGAGACCCGCCCGCTGTCGGCGACGAAGCGCTGGCGCCTGGTGCAGATCGTGGAGAAGGCCAAGTAAGCAGGGCTCTTTCGAGTCCTTAGTTCCGCAAGGCTGGGCAGCCCCCAGAACCAGCGCGACATACAGGAGTTGACGTGATCCAGCAGGAGTCGCGGCTTCGGGTAGCCGATAACACGGGTGCGAAGGAAATCCTCTGCATCCGGGTTCTCGGTGGCTCCGGGCGGCGCTACGCCGGCATCGGCGACATCATCGTCGCCACCGTGAAGGACGCCATCCCGGCCGCCGGGGTGAAGAAGGGCGACGTCGTCAAGGCCGTCATCGTCCGCACGGTCAAGGAGCGTCGTCGTCCGGACGGCTCCTACATCCGGTTCGACGAGAACGCCGCCGTGCTCATCAAGAACGACAACGAGCCCCGGGGCACCCGCATCTTCGGCCCGGTGGGCCGCGAGCTGCGCGACCGAAAGTTCATGAAGATCATTTCGCTCGCGCCGGAGGTGTTGTAAGTGAAGGTGAAGAAGGGCGACACGGTTGTCGTCATCTCCGGCAAGGACAAGGGCGCCAAGGGCAAGGTCATCCAGGCCTACCCCGAGCGTCAGCGGGTGCTGGTCGAGGGCGTGAACCGGATCAAGAAGCACACGCGGATCACCCAGACCCAGCGCGGCGCGCAGTCCGGTGGCATCGTCACCCAGGAGGCGCCCATCCACGTGTCGAACGTGATGGTCGTCGACTCCGACGGCAAGCCGGCCCGGGTGGGTTACCGCATCGGCGAGGACGGCAAGAAGGTCCGGATCTCGCGCCGGAACGGTAAGGACATCTGATGACCACCGCAGAGAAGATCGAGCCGCGTCTGAAGACGCGGTACCGCGACGAGATCAAGGGACAGCTCCAGCAGGAGTTCTCCATCCCGAACGTGCACCTGATTCCCGGCGTCGTGAAGGTCGTCGTGAACATGGGTGTCGGCGACGCGGCCCGCGACAGCAAGCTGATCGAGGGCGCCATCCGCGACCTTTCCGCGATCACCGGTCAGAAGCCGGAGGTCCGCAAGGCCCGCAAGTCCATCGCGCAGTTCAAGCTGCGTGAGGGCCAGCCGATCGGCGCGCGCGTCACGCTGCGCGGCGACCGGATGTGGGAGTTCCTCGACCGGCTGCTGAACATCGCGTTGCCGCGTATCCGCGACTTCCGCGGTCTTTCGGCCAAGCAGTTCGACGGCAACGGCAACTACACCTTCGGTCTCAACGAGCAGTCGATGTTCCACGAGATCGACCCCGACGCGATCGACCGTCCCCGCGGGATGGACGTCACCGTCGTCACCACCGCCACCACCGACGACGAGGGCCGGGCGCTGCTGCGCAAGCTCGGCTTCCCGTTCAAGGAGAACTGAGCCGATGGCCAAGAAAGCACTGGTCCACAAGGCCGCGAAGAAGCCCAAGTTCGCGGTGCGCGCCTACACCCGCTGCCAGCGGTGCGGTCGGCCGCACTCGGTGTTCCGGAAGTTCGGGCTCTGCCGGATCTGCCTTCGCGAGATGGCACACGCGGGCGAACTGCCCGGCATCCGCAAGTCCAGCTGGTAAGAGCTCGAAACAAATTCCACTTCGCCACAGGCCCCGCTCCCGGTGTCCATTTCGGACACCGGCGGCGGGGAACCAGGCGAGAAAGGTTGACAGGTCACCATGACGATGACCGACCCCATCGCAGACTTCTTGACTCGTCTGCGTAACGCGAACGCGGCCTACCACGACGAGGTCGTGCTCCCGCACTCGAAGCTGAAGGCGAACATCGCCGAGATCCTCAAGCGTGAGGGTTACATCGCGGGTTACCGCGACGAGCCGGGCGAGAAGCACAAGAACCTCGTCGTCGAGCTCAAGTACGGCCCCAACCGTGAGCGCAGCATCGCCGGTCTCCGGCGCGTGTCCAAGCCGGGTCTGCGGGTCTACGCAAAATCGACCGAACTGCCGTCCGTTCTCGGTGGCCTCGGCGTCGCGATCATCTCGACGTCCGGTGGTCTGCAGACGGACCGGCAGGCCAAGCGCAACAGCGTGGGCGGCGAAGTCCTCGCCTACGTCTGGTAAGGAAGGGGGTACTAGGCATGTCACGTATCGGAAAGCTGCCGGTCGCCGTCCCTTCCGGGGTCGAGGTGACCATCGAGGGTCAGCACATCAAGGTCAAGGGGCCCAAGGGCACCCTGGAGCACACCGTCATCGAGCCGATCACCGTCGAGCGCGGTGAGGACGGCACGCTGCAGGTGAAGCGTCCGAACGACGAGCGCACGAGCCGGGCCCTGCACGGTCTCACCCGCACGCTGGTGAACAACCTCGTGGTGGGCGTGACCCAGGGCTACGAGAAGAAGCTCGAGATCCACGGCGTCGGTTACCGCGTGCAGGCCAAGGGCTCGGACCTCGAGTTCGCCCTCGGCTTCTCGCACCCGGTCAAGATCGAGGCCCCGGAAGGCATCACCTTCAAGGTGGAGAGCCCCACCCGGTTCTCGGTCTCCGGCATCGACAAGCAGAAGGTCGGCCAGACGGCTGCGGTCATCCGCAAGCTGCGGCGCCCGGACCCGTACAAGGGCAAGGGCCTGCGGTACGAGGGTGAGAAGATCCGCCGCAAGGTCGGAAAGACGGGTAAGTGATCATGAGCGACACGACTACGAAGCGCAAGCCGGTGGGCAAGGACATCTCGACCCGCCGCCGCGTTGCGAAGGCCCGCCGTCACTTCCGGCTCCGCAAGAAGGTCTCCGGCACGACCGCGCGTCCGCGCCTGGTCGTCAAGCGGTCCTCGCGGCACATCGCCGTCCAGGTGATCGACGACCTCGCCGGCCACACGCTGGCCGCGGCCTCGAGCATCGAGGCCGACGTCCGCGCGGTCGACGGCGACAAGAAGGCCAAGGCCGCCAAGGTCGGCCAGCTGGTCGCCGCGCGTGCCAAGGACGCCGGGATCTCGGCCGTGGTGTTCGACCGTGGCGGCAACGCCTACCACGGCCGCATCGCCGCGCTCGCCGACGCCGCTCGCGAAGCGGGGTTGGAGTTCTGATGGCGGCGCAGGAGTACCTCGTGAAGAATGGAAGGAAAGCCTGATGCCGGGACGTACACGGCAATTCGGCGGCGGCCAGGGCGGACCCGGCGGGCAGGGCGGCAACGACCGCGGTGACCGTCGCGACCGCCGGGACCGGCGCGACAGCGGCCGTGGCGGGGCGGCCCAGGACAAGACCCCGCACCTCGAGAAGGTCGTGACGATCAACCGCGTCGCCAAGGTCGTCAAGGGTGGTCGTCGCTTCAGCTTCACCGCACTGGTGGTCGTCGGTGACGGCGACGGTCAGGTCGGCGTCGGCTACGGCAAGGCCAAGGAAGTTCCCGCGGCCATCGCCAAGGGCGTCGAAGAGGCGAAGAAGAACTTCTTCAAGGTCCCGCGCGTCGCCGGCACCATCCCGCACCCGGTGCAGGGTGAGGAAGCCGCCGGTGTCGTGCTGCTCCGCCCGGCGTCGGCCGGTACCGGTGTCATCGCCGGTGGCCCGGTGCGCGCGGTGCTGGAGTGCGCGGGTGTCCACGACGTGCTGTCGAAGTCGCTCGGCTCCGACAACGCGATCAACATCGTGCACGCGACCGTGGCGGCCCTCAAGGGCCTGCAGCGTCCCGAAGAGGTGGCGGCCCGCCGTGGCCTGCCGCTCGAGGACGTCGCCCCGGCCCGGATGCTGCGTCAGCGTGCGGGTCAGGGGGTCTGAGATGGCTCAGGTCAAGGTCACCCAGGTCAAGAGCAAGATCGGCACGAAGCACGCTCACCGCGAGTCGCTGCGCACCCTCGGGCTGCGCAAGATCCGCCAGAGCGTCGTGCGTGAAGACACTCCCGAGGTGCGCGGCCTCATCCACACCGTCCGCCACCTGGTGGAGGTCGAGGAGGTCAAGGCATGACGGCCATCAAGATCCACCACCTGCGTCCGGCCCCGGGCGCGAAGACCGACAAGATCCGCGTCGGCCGTGGTGAAGGCTCGAAGGGCAAGACGGCGGGCCGCGGCACCAAGGGCACCAAGGCCCGGAAGAACGTGCCCGCCGGGTTCGAGGGTGGGCAGATGCCCATCCACATGCGGCTGCCGAAGCTGCGTGGCTTCAAGAACCGGTTCCGCACCGAGTACCAGCCGGTGAACGTGGGCGACATCGCCCGCGTCTTCCCGGACGGTGGCACGGTCGGCACCGACGAACTGGTGGCCAACGGTCTCGTCCGCAAGGGCAAGCTCGTGAAGGTCCTCGGCAACGGCGACGTCAACGGCGTCAAGCTGGACGTCACCGCGGACGCCTTCTCGGCTTCCGCCAAGGAGAAGCTCGCCGCGGCCGGTGGCTCCGCCACCACCGTCTGAGCCCCTTCTCCACCCGCTCCACCCCGAAGGGCCCGCCCGACCACCCGG